>JACMPO010000250.1 GCA_014377455.1 Flavobacterium sp. | reverse complement strand
TTTCAGTTTTTATAATTATTTTTTAATTTTAACCATAGCTTCTACAAAACTCACAAAGAGTGGATGCGGATTTGCAACGGTACTTTTATATTCTGGATGGTATTGAACCCCTATAAAAAAAGGATGATTTTGAATTTCGATAATCTCTACCAATCCTGTTTCAGGATTAATTCCTGATGCTGTTAATCCAGCTTTTTCTAATTGATTTAAATATTTCGAATTAAATTCGTATCGATGCCTGTGACGTTCAAAAATTTGTGATTGGGAATATATTTTATGTACTAAAGTTCCCTCAGTAAGATTGCATTTCCATGAGCCTAATCGCATTGTGCCACCTTTATCTGTAACTGTTTTCTGTTCTTCCATTAAACTAATAACTGGGTCAGAAGTACTATCATTCATTTCCGTTGAATTGGCATCTTTCAAACCTAAAACATTTCGTGAAAACTCTATTACTGCCATTTGCATTCCTAAACAAATTCCAAAAAATGGTAATTTTTTTTCTCGCGCAAAACGTACGGCTTCTATTTTTCCTTCTATGCCACGTTCTCCAAATCCAGGTGCGACTAGAATACCGTCTAATCCAGAAAGTTTTTCGGCAACATTGTCTTTATCTAAATATTCAGAGTGAATGCAAATTACATTCACTTTAGTTTCATGAGTAGCACCAGCGTGAATAAATGCTTCTAAAATTGATTTATAAGAATCTTGTAGTTCGACATATTTTCCAATTAATCCAACGTTAACAGAATGTTTTGGATTTTTTAAACGATGTAAAAATGTATTCCAATTTTTTAAATCGGGTGATAATTTCTTAGGAAGATTTAATTTTTTAAGCGCTACAACATCTAAACCTTCCTCTAGCATTAAGTTTGGAACCTCATATATGGTAGAAGCATCGATGGATTGAATAACAGCTTCACGTTTTACATTGCAAAAAAGTGCTAGTTTTTGACGTAATTCGTCAGACAATTCATGTTCGGTTCTACAAACTAAAATGTCTGCTTTTATACCGCTTTCCATTAAGGTTTTAACTGAATGTTGTGTAGGTTTTGTCTTTAATTCTCCAGCTGCAGCCAAATATGGAACCAATGTTAAGTGAATAACAATACCATTATTTTCTCCCAACTCCCAAACTAATTGCCTAACAGATTCAATATATGGCAACGATTCGATATCGCCAACAGTGCCACCAATTTCAGTAATTACAATATCAAAATCACCCGAATTTCCTAGCAATTGCATTCGTTCTTTAATCTCATTTGTGATATGAGGAACAACTTGAACCGTTTTCCCTAGAAATTCGCCACGGCGTTCTTTTTCTATAACCGATAAATAAACTCTACCTGTAGTCACATTATTTGCTTGGGAGGTTGGAACATTTAAAAATCGTTCGTAGTGACCTAAATCTAAATCAGTTTCGGCGCCATCATCGGTAACATAACATTCACCGTGTTCGTATGGATTTAAAGTTCCAGGATCAACATTTATGTAAGGATCAAATTTTTGAATCGTAGTTCTGTAACCTCTTGCTTGAAGCAATTTGGCTAGTGATGCTGCAATAATTCCCTTTCCTAATGAGGATGTAACTCCACCAGTAACAAAAATGTATTTAGTTTGATTCATTGCAGTTTTTTAGACTCAAAATTTGAATCTGCGTGTTTGTTGTGTTGTTATTTTAAAATCGATGCAAAAATACAATTATTTAATTAATGTCCCAATGTAAAAAACAAGCAATGTTTCGAGTGCGATTTTGCAAGTAAATTCTGTTTACATTATTGAGGATATTGTCTTTTTATATTTCGAATGAGTTCTTCAAGTCCGTTAAGTTTTAGCTCATAAATAAGTTTGAGTTGTTCGCCCAATTCGCCTTTTGGTAATCGATTGTTTTGAATCCAAACCACATAATATTCTGGCAAATCAATAAGATATTTACCTTCATATTTGCCATAAGGCATTTTTGTATGTGCAAGTTTTAGAAGTTTTTTTTGTTGGTCATCCATTGTAAAATCAGTTTTTGACCTCTTAAAGTTTTAAAGTTTATGCATGTTTAAAGCTAAACTTTCAATAAATTTTGAAATCGGACCTTTAATCATCATCGCCATCATGGCATTAAATTCGCCATCAAAAAGTAATTGAACTTCGCTAGAATTATCTGAAATGGCATCGATATTTGCTATTAATGAAAACGGAAGTTTATCGCTAGCAGCATTTAAAACCACCTGTGAATTGGGTGTTTTTTGTGTCAATCTCAATTTTATTTCGGGCATACCTTTTAAACCAAAGTTGAAAATATCATCGCCAAGAACCTCAAATTTTGATATGGTATCGGGCATTAATTTTTCAAAATTTTTTATATCAGCAAGAGATTCAAATAAATATTTTGATGATTTTTCTACTGTTACTTTTGGACTTTCAAGATTCATATATTTAAGTTTTTCAGATGAGTTTTAATAATTAAATATGAAATAATTAAAACTCAATAATTCAAAAAGCATTTTAATTTATACATTCCATCTTGATGGATTTTCTCTCCAAAGTTGTAATGTTTTTTGTTCTTCTTCTGTAATATATTGTTTTGCAACTGCTAGATTGAGCAAATTTTCGTAATTACTAAGCGTATGCAATTCTACATTTGCTTTTTTGAAATTTTCAGTGGCAACTTCAAATCCGTAAGAGAAAATGGCAACCATTCCTTTAACATTTGCGCCAGCTTGCTTGAGTGCTTCAACTGCTTGCAAACTACTTGCGCCAGTACTAATTAAATCCTCTACGACGACTACATTTTGTCCTTTTTGCAAAAATCCTTCTACTTGATTTTGTCTGCCATGCTTTTTAGGTTCTGGCCTAACGTACACAAATGGTAAACCCAATTCTTCTGCGACAAGCACACCAATACCTATTGCACCCGTTGCAACTCCGGCAATTACATCGGGTTTTCCAAACTTTGTTTCAATTTGTTTTGAAAATTCATCTCTAATGTAATTTCTAATTGCTGGAAATGAAAGTGTTAAACGATTGTCGCAATATATTGGCGAATGCCAACCAGAAGCCCACAAAAAAGGTGTTGACGGATTCAATTTAATTGCATTAATTTGCAATAATAATTCGGCTGTTTTTTCGGCTGTGTCTTTATTAAAAATCATAGCGCAAATGTATAAAGTTTTTGTCAACGATAAGCCACTTTTTTTAACAAATGAAGTTCAAAAGGAAACCGATTTTCAGTTGTTTCTTCTTGAAGGAATTGATATTGAACAGCTTATTGTAAAAATGTTTAATAATAAAATTAAAAAAGCCTATTTATATTATCCTGACGAAAAAGAAATTTTAAAAAAGCTTAAAGAACAAATTCCTGTTAGAAAAGCTGGTGGTGGTTTAGTTTACAATAAAAAAGGCGAAGTGTTATTTATTTTCAGAAATGGGAAATGGGATTTGCCAAAAGGTGGTGTCGAAAAAGATGAAGATATAGAATATACTGCTATTAGAGAAGTGGAAGAAGAAACTGGTGTAGGCAAATTACTAATTACTAAAAAGCTTCAAAAAACATATCATATATTTAAACGTAATGGAAAATACCGATTGAAAATTACCAATTGGTTTGAAATGACTTCAGATTTTGATGGTATTCCAATTGGTCAAGCCGAAGAAGGTATCGAAAAAGTAGCTTGGTTAAATCCAGAACAAATTAAAGAAGCTATGAAAAACTCCTATGAAAACATTAAATTATTGTTTGAAGAAGCTCCAGTTTTATAATATAACCTAGCAATTAACACCTACTTTTATAACTGCGAAGTTAAATTACTAACTTTGCAAAATGAATAAAAACACACATTCCACAAATTTACTACTTAATTTAGGTATTGAAAACCTAAACCAGATGCAAGAAGTTGCTCAAAATGCAATTTTAAATGATAGTAATGTTTTGTTATTATCACCAACGGGTTCTGGGAAAACCATCGCTTTTTTATTGCCAATATTTCAAATGCTTCGCGAAGAAGTCAATGCGGTGCAATGTTTAATATTAGTTCCATCTCGTGAGTTGGGTTTGCAAATAGAGCAAGTTTGGAAAAAAATGGGAACTAATTATAAAGTAAATGTTTGTTATGGTGGACATTCCATTGAAACTGAAATTAAAAATTTATCAAATCCTCCTGCAATTTTAATTGGGACTCCAGGTCGTATTGCCGATCATATTGATAGAGGAAGTTTTAAAACTGAATCAATCGAAACATTGATTTTAGACGAGTTTGACAAATCGTTACAACTTGGTTTTCATGAACAAATGTCGTTTATCATTTCCAGATTAACTAAATTAAATAAACGCATTTTGGTTTCGGCTACTTCCGATATTGAAATTCCAAAATATACTCGGGTAATTCATCCAACAATTCTCGATTTTATTCCGGACGAAATTAAAAATTTGAATTTATCGATAAAGCGTGTCATTTCAAAAGATAAAGATAAAATTAGCAGTTTGTTTCATCTTATTTGCTCCTTACAATCGGAAGCTGCAATTGTATTTTGCAACCATCGCGAAGCAGCTGAACGAATTAGTGATTCGCTGAACGACAAAGGAATTTACACTACTTATTATCATGGAGGTATGGATCAAGAGGAACGGGAACGCGCTTTAATCCAGTTTAGAAACGGCAGTGTGCGGTATTTAATCACTACCGATTTAGCGGCACGAGGACTGGATATTCCCGAAATGAAACACGTTATCCATTATCATTTACCAGCAAAAGAAGACGAGTTTACCCATCGAAACGGACGAACAGCGCGCATGTTAGCCACTGGAACGGCTTATATTGTGACTCATGAAAGTGAAAAGAAAATGGACTTTATACCAGATGGTATTCCTGTACTGAATGTAGAAAATGCAAATATATTACCTAAGCCGCCAGAGTTTAAAACAATCTACATAAGTGGTGGTAAGAAAAATAAACTCAACAAAATTGATATTGTGGGTTTCTTTTCACAAAAAGGAAACCTCGAGAAAGGCGATTTAGGACTCATAGAAGTTAAAGATTTTATTTCGTTTGCCGCAGTAAAGGCTAAAAAAGTTACGGGTTTACTTAATGCAGTTCGTGATGAAAAAATGAAGGGTAAAAAATTTAAAATAGAAATTGCCAGACAGGTAATTAAGCGAGTGGAAGAATAGGTGCGGGTGTTTTTATAATTATTTTTATCTAAAATAGTAGTTATAAAGCTCTAATTTGATGTCTTTAACATTAAGTTTAATGTTTTTAATATCAAATTTGACGTATTTAACCTCAAATTTGACGTCTTCAACTTCAAATTTGACGTATTTAATTTCAAATTTGACGTCTTCAACTTCAAATTTTACGTCTTTAACCTCAAATTTGGAGTATAAAACCTCAAAATTGGGGTATAAAACCTCAAAATTGGCGTTTAGCCCAGTATTGGTAATGATTTTAAAATAAACAAGATTATTTGAATTTAAAGGATTTAAGATAATTAGTAATTTCTATTTTCAAATTTGAATCTATAACTGTACTTTTGCCTATGCAACATAACGTACTTATTTTAGATTTCGGATCACAATACACTCAACTTATTGCCCGCAGAGTTCGGGAATTAAACATATTCTGCGAAATTTTTCCTTATAACAAGATTCCTAAAGATTTATCCTCTTATAAAGCGGTTATCCTTGGCGGAAGCCCTTTTTCGGTTCGTACAGCCGATGTTTTAAAAATAGATTTAGATCCTTTTAGAGGGAAAATGCCACTGTTAGCAGTTTGTTATGGAGCTCAATATTTAGCTCACTTTCATGGTGGCGAAGTGGTAGCATCAAATACCAGAGAATATGGAAGAGCAAATTTGACTTACATTAAAGAAGCAGAGCCATTTTTAGAAAATGTAAATTTAGATAGTCAAGTTTGGATGAGTCACAGCGACACAATTCAAAAATTGCCTAAAAACGGAATTAAACTTGCCAGTACTAAAGATGTAGAAAATGCGGCATTTAAAATTGAAGGCGAACAAACTTATGCCATTCAGTTTCATCCCGAGGTACATCATTCTGTCGATGGGCAACAAATGCTAGAAAACTTTTTGGTTAAAATTGCCAAACTAGAGCAAAACTTTACTCCTGATAATTTTGTAGAAACTACCGTTAATGAACTCAAAGAAAAAATCCAAAACGATAAAGTAGTTTTGGGACTTTCAGGAGGCGTAGATTCTACAGTAGCGGCAGTTTTACTTCACAAAGCTATTGGTAAAAACTTGTTTTGCATTTTTGTAAACAACGGTTTATTGCGCAAAGATGAATTTGAAAATGTATTAGACCAATATAAACACATGGGATTAAACGTGAAAGGAGTTGATGCTTCAGATCGTTTTTTAAATGCTTTGGCAGGAATTTCTGATCCTGAAACAAAACGTAAAACTATAGGCAAAGTATTTATTGATGTTTTCGACGATGAATCTAAAATTATTGATGGTGTAAAATGGTTGGCTCAAGGCACAATTTATCCAGATGTAATAGAATCTGTTTCGGTTAAAGGTCCAAGTGCTACCATAAAATCGCATCATAATGTGGGTGGTTTACCCGAATACATGAAATTAAAAATAGTCGAACCCTTGCGAATGTTATTTAAAGATGAGGTTCGCAAAGTAGGCAAAACCCTTGGAATCGATAAGGAATTATTAGGACGACATCCGTTTCCAGGACCAGGATTATCCATTAGAATTTTAGGAGATATTACTCCCGAAAGTGTACAAATTTTACAAGATGTAGATGCTATTTTCATCAATGGATTAAAAGAAGACGGTTTGTACAACTCCGTTTGGCAAGCTGGAGCCATTTTACTTCCTGTACATAGTGTTGGTGTTATGGGTGATGAGCGCACGTACGAAAAAGTTGTCGCTTTGCGCGCAGTTGAATCTACCGACGGAATGACTGCCGATTGGGTGCACTTACCATACGAGTTTTTAATGAAAATTTCAAACGAAATTATTAACAAAGTTCGCGGTGTAAATCGTGTAGTATACGACATTAGTTCAAAACCACCAGCAACAATTGAGTGGGAATAGTTTGATATTAGATTTAAGATAATTGATTTTAAAATCGGTCAAATCATTTAAATTCGTTGTAAAAAAAAGAATTAAAACAAAAAAATTATGTTTAAGAGTGTTATTTATATATTAGTATTCCTTTTTTCAGGTTTTGTTTTCGGACAAAATTATACAAAACATACCGTTTTAAAAGGAGAAACAATTTTGCAAATAGCACAAAAATATAAAGTTACTCCTTATGATATTTACAAATTAAATCCAGATTCACAAAGTGGTATTCAACCCAATTCGGTTTTATTAATTCCCAATTCGATCGTTATTATACCAGAGATGAAGATTAAAACTGCTGTTAATGATGTGAAAGTCAAAACTGATTTAAAAGCAACCCAACAATCAAAAATACATCTTGTAGAAGCTAAAGAAACTTTGTATAGTATTTCAAAATTGTATGCAGTTTCCGTAGATGATTTACAAAAAGCCAATCCTTTTTTGATTTCAGATGGATTAAAAACCGGTCAAAAATTAGTAATTCCAATCAACAAAAATGCACTAAAACCTGTTGTAAAACCAGATGTAAAACCTGTTATTTTTAAAAATTTAGAAAACATTACTCATGAGGTTTTACCAAAAGAAACCAAGTACAGTATTGCAAAAAAATACGGACTGACAGTTGCAGAATTAGAAAAACAAAATCCTGAAATTTTAACGAATCTCCCAATAGGTTTCATGCTTAAAATAAATGCAAAAACTTCAACAGATGATTCAAAACCAATTTCAGATATTGAAATACAATCCTCTAAAACTACTGCAGAGACCGTGATTGTACCATTAAAAACTGTCGATTATATTGTGAAATCAGGAGAAACTATTTACAGTTTAACCCATCTTTTTAAATTATCCGAAGCTACTTTAGTTGCATTAAATCCCGAATTAAAGGATGGTGTAAAAGAAGGAATTACAATTAAAGTTCAGGCAAACAGTTCGTTATATAAAGTAACTAAGAATGATTTTATAAATTTTTCAAAATCTATCAACACCAAAAAAAGAAAAGAATTAGTGCTTTTTATTCCATTTAATGCGTCAAAAATTCATAACGATTCGCTGGTAATTATGTCCGACCGATTAAAAAAAGACAAATTTTTAAATATGTCTTTAGATTTTTATGCCGGTGCAATGATGGCGATTGATTCTGCTAAAGTATTGGGATTGAATGTTAATGTAAAAATTTACGATTCCGAAGAAACTAAAAATTCTACTTCGGCACTTAGAACGATTGAGCAGAATAATTTTCAAGAAACAGATGCAGTTATTGGACCATTTTATCAAACTAATATCGAAAAAGTAGCTGGAGTATTGTCATCTAAAAATATTCCAGTTATTTCACCATTGTCGAAAGAAGAAGGCAATTCTTATCCTAATTTATATCAAACAATGCCTCAAAGGGATGCTATAAAATCTGCAATGTTTGACTATATGCATGAAAAAAACGGTACTATTATAGCCGTGATTGACCCAAAAAAGAATTCTGTAAAAGAGTACATTGAACAATTTCAGAAGGATGTAAAATTTGTGGGATTATCAGTTAAAGGCACTTTTGTTGCAGACAGTATCAAGAAATTTTTTGTAAAAGACAAACTTAATTTTGTGGTTCTAGAATCAGAAAAAACATCAACAATTGTTACTACTACTAGCACAATGATAAATTCATTAAAAGAATACCCATCACAATTGGTGATTTTAGAAAATAATGAAACACTCGATTTTGAAGAAATAGATTTATCTCGATTGACAAAACTTAAAATGATTTATCCATCAATTTCTAGAGAGAGTAGTTCTGATGAAACTATGAAATTTGAACGCGCTTTTAAAAGGAAAAATAAAATTCTACCAAGTTTATATGCTTCCCGAGGTTTTGATGTTACTTTTGATATATTACTAAGACTTTCGCAAGATAAAACTTTTGAGCAAACCATTATTGATAATGCTAGTGAGCAAGTAGATAACAAGTTTGATTATGAAAAGAAAATTTCTGGTGGATATACCAACAATGGAGTTTATATATTGTATTACGACAAGGATTTATCTATAAAACAAGCACAATAATGACTTCAAAAATAACCTATTTAGGTAATCTTAGAACAGAATCTGTTCACATACAATCGGGTTCAAAAATCACAACCGATGCTCCATTAGATAATAATGGAAAAGGAGAAGCTTTTTCTCCTACCGACTTGGTAGCGAATGCACTTGGTGCGTGTATGTTTACCGTAATGGGAATTAAAGCAGTAGCCATGAAAATAGATTTATCACATTCTACGGCAACTGTAACTAAGATTATGGGAACTGAGCCACGTCGCATTATTGAAATTCAAATCACTTTCGAGATGAATATTGAAGCTGACCATAAAACTAAAACAATTCTAGAAAAAGTCGCAATGACTTGCCCAGTTCATTTCAGTTTGCATTCAGATATTAAGCAAACTATACGCTTTAATTGGAAAAATTAAGTTAATAAAGCATTGTAATTTCTTTAATTTTAAAGTGCTTTACAGCATCATCTTCTAAAATAATTTGAAGTTTTCCATCTCTTGTTACCGTATTTATTATTCCCATAAAACGGTTTTTATTCGCATCTTCAAAAGCCATTGGAACATTAATTTTAAATAATTTTGAAAGATAGTTTTCCCAAAGAATATCTGTTTTATTGGAAGATATTAATTTAGAATTTTCTTTTATTTGTTGATATATCGATGCAATCAAATCATCTAAATTAAAATCACGTTTCATGATATTTGATAATGAAGATGCATTTGGAAGTTCAGAAAAATCAATTTGATTAACGTTCAATCCAATTCCAACAACAGATTCTATTTTTGTATTAGATTTAAAACTGTTTTCAATTAAAATTCCACCTATTTTTTTGGAATCTGACATAATGTCGTTAGACCATTTAATGGATAAATTTGGAATTAAAAAGTTTTCTAAGGCTTGAAAAACTGCTAAAGATAGGGCAACATTTAAGTCAAATATTTGATTGATATTACATAAAACATCCTTTATCAAAATACTCATTATTAAGTTTTTACCACTTTCTGAAATCCAACTATTACCCATCTGACCTTTGCCATTAGTTTGGTTTTGTGCTGTAACAACCGTATAATTTTCTAATTCTTGATTTCTATTTAAAAGTTTTAAAAAATCGTTAGTAGAATCTATGGCATCGAGTTTGATTAAGTTCATGAAATTATTTTAGTAAAACAGTATTTAAACTTATGTTAAGCCTCAAAAATAAACACAATTTTTGATACCTTTGCATCCTATACAAAAATTAAATGGCGAAAAACACCGTAAGTACCGATATTTTATTGACAAATATTATAAAAGGAATAGAAGAAGTAAAAGGAAATGACATCGAAATTCTCGATTTAAGAGCAATAAATTCTGCAGTTTGTGACTATTTTGTTATTTGTAGTGGAACTTCAAACACTCAAGTAAATGCAATTGTAAACTCGGTTCAAAAAATGGTTTCTAAGGAACTTAAAGATAAGCCTTGGCATGTTGAAGGAACTGACAATGCCGAATGGGTTTTAATGGATTATGTGAGTATCGTAGTTCATGTTTTTCAAAAGGAAATTCGCGAATATTATAACATTGAAGGTCTTTGGGGTGATGCAAAAATCACATCTATTGCTAATAAATACTAAAAAAATCAAAAGATATAATGGCAGAAAATAAAAAACCAAATGGTATTAAAATAAGCCCATGGTGGATTTCAGGAGGATTAATTGCAATGTTTATTATTTTGAGCATCGTAAACGGAAGTACTGTTCAAGATCCTACGATAATTTCATCATCTAAACTTGAAGAACTTATAAATACAGGTCAAGTAGATAAAATAAATGTTTATAACAAGTCGCGTGCCGAAGTTTATTTAAATGCTACAGCACTTTCAGATAAGGCAAATAAGAGTATTTCGAAAGATGTGTTTGGAAATCCTAATAAAGGTCCACATTATTCAACTGAAATTGCTGATGCTCAAAATTTTGAAAACAAGTTGATAAAAGCAGTTGCGGATGGCAAATTGAAAAATTACGACTTCAAACAAAAAAGCGATTGGATAGAAATTTTATCAGGAATTTTACCTTTTATATTAATTCTTGGTGTGTGGTTATTCATCATGAGAAAAATGTCAGGCGGTGCTTCTGGTGGCGGTCAAATATTCAATATAGGAAAGTCGAGAGCGAAACTTTTTGATGAAAAAGCCGATGTGAAAACTACTTTTAAAGATGTTGCTGGACTTGAAGGAGCAAAAGAAGAAGTTCAAGAAATAGTAGAATTCTTAAAAAATCCACAGAAATATACAGCTCTTGGAGCCAAAATTCCTAAAGGTGCTTTACTTGTTGGTCCTCCAGGAACAGGTAAAACTTTATTAGCAAAAGCGGTTGCTGGTGAAGCTCAAGTTCCATTTTTCTCACTTTCAGGATCTGATTTTGTTGAAATGTTTGTTGGTGTCGGTGCTTCAAGAGTACGCGATTTATTCAAACAAGCTAAAGATAAATCTCCTTCGATAATCTTTATAGATGAAATTGATGCTGTTGGTAGAGCAAGAGGAAAAAATAGTATGTCGGGCGGAAATGACGAACGCGAAAGTACACTAAATCAGTTACTTACTGAAATGGATGGTTTTGGAACCAACACACATGTAATTGTAATTGCTGCAACAAACAGAGCCGATGTTCTTGACAAAGCATTGATGAGAGCAGGTCGATTTGACAGACAAATTTATGTGGATTTACCAGATATTAATGAGCGTAAAGAAATTTTTGAAGTTCATTTAGCACCATTAGTAAAAGTGGAGGGTTTAGATACCGATTTTCTAGCAAAACAGACACCAGGATTTTCAGGAGCTGATATTGCAAATGTATGTAATGAGGCAGCATTGATCGCAGCACGAAATAATAAAGTAGCAGTAGATAAACAAGATTTCCTAGATGCAGTTGATAGAATTGTAGGTGGTTTAGAAAAGAAAAATAAAATAGTAACACCGCAAGAAAAAAGAGCCATTGCAGTTCATGAAGCGGGACATGCAACGGTAAGTTGGATGCTAGAACACGCAGCACCACTTATTAAAGTGACAATAGTTCCCAGAGGACAAAGTTTAGGAGCAGCTTGGTATTTACCAGAAGAAAGATTAATTGTACGTCCAGATCAAATGCTAGATGAAATGTGTGCAACTATGGGCGGTAGAGCAGCAGAACGCGTAGTGTTTGATAAAATTTCAACTGGAGCACTGTCTGATTTGGAGAAAGTCACAAAACAAGCTCGTGCTATGGTAACAATATACGGTTTGAACGAAAAATTGGGAAATATTACCTATTATGATTCCTCGGGTCAAAACGAATATAATTTTAATAAACCTTATTCTGAAGATACTGCAATTGTGATTGATAAAGAGATTTCAACTTTAATAGAAGGTCAATATCAACGAGCAATTAGTTTACTTCAAGAAAATAAAGATAAACTATTGAAATTAGCGGATATTTTAATTGAAAAAGAGGTAATTTTTAAAGACGATTTAGAAGCTATTTTCGGAAAAAGATTATTTTCAAATTCTGAAGATTTAATCGAACTGAAAGCTTAAACTTTTTAAGTAATTAAAAAAAATAAAAATCTTAATTCAAAAAACACTTTTGAATTAAGATTTTTTTATCTTTGAAGGTTTTCAAATGATAAAATAGCAACCTGATTAAGTAATATGAGTCTTTTTAAAAAAATATTTGGTTCCGGAAATGATGCTTCTAATGAAGGTAACCAAAGCGAATATAATGCCCACAAAAACGCCTCACTACCTGTAGATGAACGATTTACATTTAATTTCAAAAAAAATGGTGGAAAATTTATTTATTGTGAAAATCTTGTAGAAGTTAAAGAACAATTTGAAAACATATTAGAAGAAAATGATTGGTTTGAAAGCGAAGTTTTATGTTATCAGCCAAAATTATATAATTTACTTGATGAGAATAAATTAAATTATAATCAGCCAGCTAAACCTAAATTTATTTTTGCCAGTTGCGAAAATCTCATTGCCGACGAAGGATCAGTATTATTTTCGTCAAACCAGATTAAGCAATTAAAACCAAATGAATTACCTGATAACATAGTAATTCTTGCAACTACAAGTCAAATTCTTGAGTCTAAAAGTGATGGATTACGAATGATTAAGAAAAAATATGACAAAGATTATCCTTCAAATATCACAACAATAAAATACTTTGAAAAAGTTCAGGAGGAAGATTTTTTAACTTACGGAAGTTGCCCTAAAAATCTTTATTTATTGCTACTTGAAGATTTATAAAAATGAATGAAACTCTAAAACGAGGTATTTCGGGTGCAGTTTACATCTTCTTATTGCTAACATCGATATTATTTTCAACCAAAAGCTTTTTTTTATTGTTTGGTATCTTTTTGTTTATCTCAATTTTTGAATTTTGTAATTTGGTTCACATCAATAAAATATTTCCTTTACTTTTTGGAACTATTTTTTATATAGTAATCAATGCAATTTGCTATTATAAAGTAGAAACACAACTTTTGATTGATCAATTTTTTAATAAAAAAATTGTATTTTTATTCAACAATAATCAGTTGAATTTAGTATTAATATTAATCACACTAGTGGTTTCAATAAAATGCATTTTATTTTTATTTTATGATGATGTACAGAAAATTAGTACCTCTTCAAAATATTTGTATTTACTCGGATACATTATTATTCCTTTTATTTTTATTACTAAAATTTCTTTTGGTGTTAAAAGTTACAATCCAAAAATAATTATCGGTTTATTTATTTTGATTTGGACCAATGATACTTTCGCATATATTGTTGGAAAATCAATAGGAAAACACAAACTTTTGAAAAAAATTTCTCCTAAAAAAACCATTGAAGGCTTTGTAGGAGGTGTATTATTCGCAATTTTAGCAGGATTTTTAATTTCGAAATTCTATATTCAACCAAGCTCAAATCATTTGCAAAAATCAATTGCAATTTGGATTTCACTTGCAGTAATTGTAGGGGTTATGGGGACAATTGGCGATTTAATTGAGTCAAAATTCAAGCGTATTGCTGGAGTTAAAGACAGTGGAAAAATTATGCCAGGTCACGGAGGTATTTTAGATCGATTAGATAGTGTTATATTTGTAGCACCTTTTGTATTTTTGTTTTATCAAATATTAAACTATGTTTCATAAAGAAGGCACCAAAATTATTTTTATCTCCATGTTGCTTACCATGGCAATTTTACTTTTGTCACGTTATTTTATTCCTATAAAGTGGATAGAAATGACTGTTCAACTTACAGCTTTAGGTTTTTTAATAATAGTTTTACAATTTTTTAGAAACCCAAGACGAATAGTTGCCATAAATGATAATCACATTATTGCTCCAGTTGATGGTAAAGTAGTTGTTATTGAAGAGGTTTTTGAGCCAGAATATTTTAAAGATAAACGAATGCAAGTATCAGTTTTCATGTCACCAATAAATGTGCATGTAACTCGATATCCAGTAAATGGTTTGGTGAAATACAGCAAATATCATCCAGGAAAATATCTTGTAGCTTGGCATCCAAAAGCAAGTACTGAAAATGAAAGAACTACAATTGTTGTAGAAAATAAAGTTTTTGGAGAAATTTTATATCGACAAATAGCTGGAGCTCTGGCTAAAAGAATAATTAATTATGCCGAAGAAGGAACCCAAGTTGTCCAAGGTGAAGATGCTGGATTTATTAAATTTGGTTCAAGAGTAGATTTATATTTACCATTAGGATCAAAAATAAATGTAACTTTAAATCAAGTTGCTGAAGGAGGAAAAACAATAATTGCAATGAAGTAAATGCAAAACAAGGATTTAGATATTCGGTTTGAAGAAGCTGTCGAAATAGCAAATTCGATGTCTCAAGCAACTTTACCTCAAGATGTGGCATTGCGTTTATATGCTTATTATAAACAAGCGACTCATGGTACAATTGATACCAGAGTTTCGCCTGTTTATGATTTACGAAATGCTTTTAAAACAAATGCCTGGATGCAAATTAGCCACCTAACATCTGATGAAGCTAAAGAGCAATATACCGAATTGATTTCAGAATTAGCTCGAAAAAAATAAATCTAATACTCCAAATTTATTTAGTCCAATGAAAAATTCAAGTTTCTTTTTGTGCAGTTTTTTGTTTTTAATTCTTTCAATTTCCTGTAATAAAAAAAAATATAAAGAAGTTGTTGAAGTTCCATTACCAACTGGAGTTGAAAAAGTTTCTTTAGGTTCGCCAGATGATATAAAAGCAGATAAAGGTGCTTTTGAAATGATAAAATTGCCTTACCCGTATGATGCGCTTACGCCAAACATTGATGCACTTACTATGGAAATGCATTACTCAAAACATTATTTAACCTATACTAATAATTTCAATAAAGCTATTGCAGGAACCGAGTTGGAATCATTACCGATTGAAGAAATTTTTAAAAAGTTAGATTTAAGTAATAGTGACTTACGAAATAATTTAGGAGGTTACTACAATCATACATTATTTTGGGAAATTATGGGTCCAAAAGCTGGAGGTGAACCAAAAGACACTTTAGCAAATGCAATAAATAAGGACTTTGAGTCGTTTGATAATTTTAAGGCTCAATTTATTGATGAAACTTCAAAGCAATTTGGTTCAGGCTGGACTTGGCTAATTGTGGATAAATCAGGAAAATTACAAATTACTTCTACACCAAATCAAGATAATCCGTTAATGCCAAAAGCCACAGTTGCAGGAACCCCAATTTTGTGCATTGATTTATGGGAACATGCCTATTACTTAGGTTATCAATATAAACGTAAAATATATATTGAAAACTTTTTTAATGTCATCAATTGGAAAAAAGTGGGCGAGAAATACGAGGATGCTGTTCGAAAAAAGACCATATAATTTGATTACTTTATAATCATATAAATTTAAATTTTTTTAACATTTTATTTGTAGATGTTAAAATTTATTAAAAAACATTTTTACATTACAAGATTATTTAAATTTTTCAAAAACAAATAAAGTTTATCTAAAAAAAATGCCCCAATAAGTGTCTAACTTTTTGGGGCAACTTCATTTGTAAAGTACTTTTTTATGAATTTAATTTATTTGCTAAAAAACAAACATAGCTCTTTCACTCATCATTTCATTAACTTCATTTGCAACTTGCTCAATCACAGTTTCATCAGTATGATTTGAAAGTACTCTATCTATAAATTCTACTATAATTTCCATATCACTTTCCACCAAACCTCGAGTAGTAATTGCTGGAGTTCCAATTCGTATACCAGAAGTTACAAATGGTGATTTATCGTCAAAAGGAACCATATTTTTATTTACGGTTATTTCAGCTTTCACTAATGCGTTTTCAGCATCTTTTCCCGTAATATTTTTGTTTCGTAAATCAATAAGCATCATATGATTATCGGTACCGCCAGATATTAAATCGTAATCTCGATTCATAAATGCAGTTGCCATAGCTTTTGCATTTTTTTGAACTTGCATTGAATATCTGAAAAACTCATCGGTTAAACATTCACCAAATGCTACAGCTTTTGCGGCAATAATATGCATTAATGGACCACCTTGATTTCCTGGAAAAACTGCTAAATCTAAAAGTGAAGACATCATTCTTATCTCACCTTTGGGAGTTTTAATTCCAAATGGGTTTTCAAAATCTTTTCCCATTAAAATCATTCCTCCACGTGGACCACGCAATGTTTTGTGTGTAGTTGTGGTCACTATATGACAATGGGGAATAGGATCATTAAGCAATCCTTTTGCTATCAATCCAGAAGGATGAGAAATGTCAGCCAATAGAAGCGCATTTACACTATCTGCAATTTTTCTAAAACGTTCAAAATCCATATCTCGACAATAAGCAGAAGCTCCAGCGATAATCATTTTTGGTTGCTCTCGAGTAGCGATTTCTTGAATTTTATCGTAATCAAATCGTCCTGTTTCTTTTTCCACACCATAAAATACTGGGTTGTATAATCTGCCTGAAAAATTAACTGGCGAACCGTGAGTTAAATGTCCACCATGAGACAAATCAAAGCCTAAAATTTTGTCACCTACATTTAAGCAAGCGTGATATACAGCAGTATTTGCTTGCGATCCCGAATGAGGTTGCACGTTAGCATAAGCAGCACCAAAAAGTGTTTTGGCTCTGTCAATTGCAATTTGTTCTACAACATCAACTACTTCGCAACCTCCATAATATCGTTTTCCTGGATAACCTTCGGCATATTTATTTGTTAAACATGAACCTGCAGCTTCCATAACTTCATCGCTCACAAAATTTTCGGAGGCAATTAGCTCAATTCCATGAATTTGTCTTTCCTGTTCTTCTACTATTAAATCAAAAATTTCTTCGTCGCGTTGCATTGGTATAGATTTTCGTTAAAACTTTTCAAATTTACGAAATATGTTTGTGAAATAAATTGAAAATGATATATTTGGTTACATTTTTTTCAACAACTAACCAACATATAATTATGTCAAATAGTGCAAATGATCCCAATAGAAAATCGTGGCTCGATGTTCCTGATAACAGCGATTTCCCCATTCAAAATATCCCATTCGGCGTTTTTATTACAAAAGAGGATGTTATAACAATTGGAACCAGAATTGGTGATTTTGCAATTGATATGGGTGCTTTGCAACAATTAAACTACTTCGAAGGAATTGAGTTAACCGATGATATGTTTATGCAAGACACGTTGAACGATTTTATTTCGGATGGAAAAAAAACGTGGCGATTAGTAAGAAGTAGGTTATCGGAAATTTTTGACGCAGAAAATCCTAGGTTAAGAGATAATACTGAGCATCGCGATATTATCATTTTCAATATAAATGAAGTTGAAATGCAATTGCCCGTTTTAATAGGCGATTATACTGATTTTTATTCTAGTAAGGAACATGCAACCAATGTAGGTAAAATGTTTAGAGATCCTGAGAATGCATTGTTACCAAACTGGTTGCACATTCCGGTGGGTTATCATGGACGAAGCTCTACTATAATTCCATCAGGAATTCCAGTGCATCGACCAATGGGTCAAACATTGCCAAATGGTGAAACTTCTCCGGTTTTTGGTCCTTCACGGTTGGTTGATTTTGAATTAGAAACTGCATTTATTACTACAGATGTTAATGTAATGGGCGAAAATGTTCCAATTAATGAAGTAGAAGATTATATTTTTGGTATGGTTTTACTAAACGATTGGAGCGCTAGAGATATCCAAAAATGGGAATATGTACCACTTGGACCTTTTTTAGCCAAAAATTTTGCATCTTCTATTTCTCCTTGGATTGTAACTATGGATGCTCTTGAACCATTTCGAGCAAAAGGACCAAAACAAGAACCAACACCGCTTCCTTATTTGCAACAAAAAGGAAAACATACATACGATATTAATTTAGAGGTTTACATCGAACCAGAAAATTCAACTGCAAATTTGATTTCAAAATCTAATTTTAAATATATGTATTGGTCTATGTCGCAACAATTAGCACATCATACTAGTAATGGTTGTCGAGTAAATTCTGGTGATATGATGGGAAGTGGAACTATATCTGGCCCTACTGAAGATAGTTTTGGATCGATGTTAGAATTGACTTGGGGCGGAAAAAATCCGCTAAAATTGAGCGATGGTACTGAACGTAAATTTATAAATGATAATGATACGGTGATCCTGAAAGGATATTGTCAAAACAGTGTTGTAAGAATAGGATTTGGTGAAGTTTCATGTAAATTATTGCCTCCTTTTGTAAGAAGCTAATTTATTTTATCTATAGTTTATATACATTACTAACATTAATAGTGGTATAAATTTATTAATTTCTTTATAATTTGGCATTATATTTGAATTTTGGTTTTTTAAATCTAAAAACTAAATACCATGAAAAAAACTATCCTTTTACTATCCGTATTATTTATAATCATATCCTGTGGTGTCCGTCAAACTAGAGAATCTATCGCTAGTGGTGATTATGATACAGCTATTTTAAATGCTGTCGAAAGCTTAACAAATCGTAAAGATGCAAAAGGAAAACAAGATTATGTGTATCTTCTTGAAGAGGCAAATGCGAAAGCAAATGAACGCGATTTACGAAATATAGATGCGTGGTTTAAAGATTCAAATCCAAAAAATTTAGAGCAAATTTACGATGCTTACGTAGCTTTAAATAATCGCCAAGAATTAATTAGACCTTTATTACCACTTAAATTATTAAAAGAAAACCGAAACGCACGGTTTGATTTTAACGATTATACAGATCAAATAGTAAGTAGTAAAAATACACTTGCAAAACATTTGTACGATAATTCAAAAGCGCTTTTGGCAACAAAAGACAAAATGAGTTTTCGTAGAGCCTATGATGATTTGGTATATTTAAATCAGCTTACTCCAAACTATAAAGATGTTTTTGAACTTACAGAAAGCGCAAAATTAAAAGGAACTGATTTTGTAAATGTATATACCAAGAATGAGAGTAACATGGTAATTCCCGTTCGTTTGCAAAATGATTTGTTAGATTTTAGCACTTTTGGATTAAATGACAAATGGACTGTTTATCATGCTAATAAAGTTAAAGGAATTGATTACGATTATGGTTTGATTGTAAATTTTAGACAAATAAATATCTCACCAGAACAAATTAAAGAAAAAGAGTTTTATAAAGAAAAACAAATTGTAGACGGTAAAAAAGCACTCTTAAATGAAGCAGGACAACCAGTTAAAGATGATAAAGGAAATGTAGTTATGGTAGATAATTTGAAAACCATAAAAGTTCAAATTTTTGAGTCGCGTCAATTTAAGGCTACTCAAGTTACTGCAAAAGTGGATTATCTAGATTTTAGAAACAATCAGTTAATTGAAACTTTTCCACTAGCAAGCGAATTTGTTTTTGAAAATATATATTCAAAATATTCTGGTGATCGACGTGCAAGTGATGATAATTATTTGTCTTATTTTGATAAAAGAGAAGTTCCTTTTCCAAGTAACGAGCAAATGGTTTACGATGCTGGGCAAGATTTAAAAGCTAAATTAAAAGACATAATAGTTCGGAATGGTTTTAGAAGATAGATATTTCTTATATAAATATTGGTAATGATTTTAAATCTAAAATCGACATAAATAAACTGGTTTATTTATCAAAACTTCGGTTGAAGTAGCAGTAAGTAATCCAGTTTTTATATTTCTATCAAAAATAATTACTGTGTTTGAAAGTTGATTTGCAACTAAAATATGTTGTTCATCTTTAGTTAAAATAAAATTTCGTGGACATTTATTTGTTACCATACGCTGCATTACTTTCATTTCATTTCCCAATTTTATAACTGCAATAAAATTATCATTCCCTCGAACTGAGGTATATAGAAAATTCTCATCTTTACTCAATCTTAATTCCGCAGCTGATCCATTTTTAGTTTCATCGGTTGTTAAATTTATAGTTTTTTCGAATGTGAGAACATTATTTAAGTAATTAAAAACACCTATTTGATTTGTTAATTCAAAAGTCACATAAGCTTTTGTTCCTTTTTT
>JACMPO010000249.1 GCA_014377455.1 Flavobacterium sp. | reverse complement strand
TCAATAATTTTACGAGTAATATTAGAAGGAACTGCAAATGAATACCCAACATAAGAACCCGTTTGGGAGGAAATCATAGTATTTATACCTATAAGTTCACCTCGCGTATTGACTAAAGCTCCACCAGAATTTCCTGGATTTACTGCCGCATCAGTCTGAATAAACGACTGAATACCATTAGTATCTAAATTTCTTGCCTTTGCAGATACAATTCCTGCCGTAACAGTCGACGTTAAATTATAAGGATTTCCCACAGCTAAAACCCACTCTCCTACTTTTACTTGATCTGAATCGGCAAAACTAGAGAAAGGCAATTTTTCGTCTGCATCTATTTTTAACAACGCAATATCCATTTTAGCATCAGTTCCAATTAATTTTGCCTTGTATATTTTTTTGTTGTTCAGTGTAATTTCGATATCGCTCGCATCTTTTATAACGTGATTATTGGTAACAATGTAACCATCAGCCGAAATAATAACACCACTTCCCGTACCTACTTGCTCTTGCTGTTGTGAGCCACCACGCGAACCATAAAAAAATTCCATAATTGGATTAGAAACCGTTCGGATGGAAACATTCTTAACGTGCACAACGCTGTGTACAGCTTTACTCGCAGCATCAACAAAATCAATATTCTCTGCCGAGAAACCTACATTCTTTCCTAAGGAACTTGGAGCTTCAGTTACAATGGAGTTACGACCAAAATCTTTCTCTACAAATAATTTGTATGCGCCAATTGTTACAGCACCACTCAACAATGACACTAAAAATAAGCTTGAAAATCGTTTCATATTCATTAAATTTGTTAAAATTAGATTTTTATAGTGTAAAATTAACTTTAAAAAAAAGTCAAAAAAATCAGTTTAACGCTCTGTTAACATTCTTTAACTAAAATTTATTATACCTAACTTTGTGTATTAAATTTTATTTCAAAATTCAATCAAAAATATGGATTTTTATAAATATCAAGGAACGGGAAACGATTTTATAATGATAGACAATCGTGAAGTATTGTTTCCTAAAGACGAAATAAATCTAATAAAAACGCTTTGCGATAGAAGATTTGGAGTTGGTGCAGATGGACTCATTTTGTTAGAAAACGACAACGCATCAAATTTTAAAATGGTATATTACAATTCTGATGGAAATCAAAGTAGTATGTGTGGCAATGGTGGTCGATGCATTGTAGCATTTGCAAATTACTTGAATATAATAAACAATAAGGCAACCTTTATGGCAGTAGATGGTTTGCATCGTGCGACAATCAACGAAAGTGGAATTGTATCGCTTCAAATGCAAAATGTAGATACTATCAAAATTGAATCAGACTTTGTTTTTCTAAATACAGGTTCACCACATCATATCGTTATAGTTGACGATTTAAGAAATTTAGATGTTAAAACTAAAGGTGCATCCATTCGTTATTCTACTTTATATGAAAAAACAGGTAGTAATGTGAATTTTGTGAAACAAGTTGGTGAAAATCATTTTGCATTGCGCACTTACGAACGTGGCGTGGAAGATGAAACCTTGTCTTGTGGCACTGGCGCAACTGCAACTGCAATCGCTATGCATGCACTAGGAAAAACAACTTCAACAGAAATAATTCTTGATGTTGAAGGCGGAAAACTGAACGTTAATTTCGATTTTAACAATAAAATGTATGAAAATGTTTTGTTAGAAGGACCAGCAACTTTAGTTTTTGAAGGAACAATAGAATTTTAATTTACAGACGCAACAAAAGCTATTTCAACATAATAATTATGGTAACACTTAAAGGAGATTTAGTTTATTTACGCGCTTTAGAACCAGAAGATTTGGATTTTATTTATCAAATTGAAAATGATGAAAACATTTGGAATGTCTCTAACACTCAAACTCCTTACAGCAAATATTTAATAAAACAATATCTGGAAAATGCCCATCAAGATATTTTTGAAGCTAAACAGTTGCGCCTTGCCATTTGCAAAAATAATAGTAATGAAGTTATTGGCTTAATTGATTTGTTTGACTTTGACCCACAAAATAATCGCGCTGGTATTGGGATTGTGATACAAAATGAAAACAATCGCAAAAACGGATTTGGAAATGAATCACTACACTTATTAATAAATTATGCTTTTAAACAATTGCAGTTGCATCAACTCTATGCAAATATTGGCGTAAATAATGAAGCGAGTCTAAAGCTTTTTGGTACATTTGGTTTTCAGAAAATAGGCATCAAAAAAGATTGGATTTTTTATAATAATACTTACCAAGATGAAGCCCTATTTCAGTTAATTAATCCTAATTCTTAAAAATAAATTTCCCTTGAAAAATAAATTTAGATCAGTATTTAGTTTTGTAACTCTGTTTTTTTTGATATTAATTGCTGTCGTATATGTAAAATATTTTACTAATAATATCAATTCTAAAGTAAAGCAAAACGAATTTTACGTTACCATTCCTACTGGATCAAATTATGAAGATGTCAAAAAAATAATTTCGCCCTACATTGAAAACTTTAATGATTTTGAATTTGTGGCCAATCGTCGTTCCTATCCTGACAATATAAAGCCCGGACGATTTTTATTTAAAAAAGGGATGAGTAGTTTTAGTTTAGTATCATCGCTACGAAGAAATATTCCTGTGAATTTAGCATTTAATAATCAGGAGCGACTGGAAAATTTATGTGTGAGAATCAGCTCTCAGATAGAACCAGATACAACAAAATTATTAGCAGCTTTCAGAGATACTGTATTTTTAAAACAAAATAATTTTACTAAAAATGATGTTTTTGCACTTTTTATCCCGAACTCCTATCAATTTTATTGGAATATTTCAGCTAAAAAATTTAGAGATAAAATGATCAAAGAGTACAATACTTTTTGGAACGCGCAGCGATTGGAAAAAGCTAAAAAACTTGGTTTAACTCCAGTTCAAGTAATTACTTTGGCATCAATAGTTCATAAAGAAACTGTAAAAAATGACGAAAGACCAAAGGTTGCTAAAGTTTATCTTAACAGATTGCAACAAGGAATGCCGCTACAAGCGGACCCAACAGTTATATATTCTGTAAAATTACGCGATAACAACTTTGATCAAATTATTAAAAGAGTTTTGTTTGGTGATTTAAAAATCAATTCTCCTTACAATACCTATATTAATCTAGGATTGCCTCCAGGACCAATTGCGATGCCAGATATAGCTGCCATAGATGCCGTTTTAAATCCAGATAACAATGACTATTTATACTTTTGTGCTAGTGTAGAACATTTTGGTTATCACGCCTTTGCTACTACTTTAGCAGAGCACGATATAAACCGAAAAAAATATGTAGAATGGCTAAATAATCGGGGTACGCAACGCTAATATAATTTCTTTATATAGAAAATTAATTAAGTGCTTTTTAATTAGGGCTCACCGGAATTGTGATACTAAACTGAACTCTCACGGGATTACCGTTTAAAATTCCTGGCTTCCATTTAGGTGAATTATTCATCACTCTTATTGCTTCGTCTGCGGTACCTTTACCAGCATCTTCTAAAACTCCAACTTCAGATAATTTTCCATCCTTTTCAACTATAAAAGCAACCAAAATTTCACCTTTTTTATAAACTTTTACATTAAAATTTCTTTTAATAAAAGCACCTAAGGCATTTTTACCTCCTTTAAACTTTGGCGGAAAAGTTACTTGATTTGAAGTATAAATTACTTCGCTTGGGTTTGGCAAAGATAACTTAACAGATTGATCTTGGCTAAAACTATAGTTAGCAATAATAAGAAATATAATTAAAACTGTTTTTTTCATAATAGATTAGTAGGAATTGTAAATCTAATGATTAAAAGTAATTTGGAATCTTTTAGTCGTTAAATGTTTGAAATAATCGTTTAAATACAAGATGTATACTATGTTTTTTGTTTTTTCTTTCTTGCAGCAGGAAATAAAACGTTATTTAATATCAATCTAAAACCAGGAGAATTTGGATGCAAGTCTAAAACTGTAGGCTCATCTCCAACTTGATGTCGATAATCTTCGGGATCGTGACCGCCATAAAAAGTAAAAAATCCTTTCCCTTTTTGACCATGAATGTATCTTGCTTCGTCGTTTATCTCATTAGATCCCAATATCAATACATTCGATTTAATCAAACTTCGATCAAATGAGGTGGTTTGCCCCATAAACCCTTTAACCAGTTGTGTATGATTTTGGCACAACATACTTGGAATTACATCCCATTTTGCTGAAAATTCCATTAAGGTAAAATAATCTTTTTCCATCGGAATTTTACGTTTATCAGTCATATCGATATCAGAAAACTCATAATGATCGTATTTTCTATCTAATATAAAATCTTTAAAAGCAAAGGTTTTTGAATAATCTATTTTCGATTGATAATTGGCTTCACTATCATCTCCATCAAAAACTGATTCGCAAATATCAACTCCTTCTGCCGAAAGTGCAATATCAAAACTATCTGTTGCAGAGCACATGGCAAACATAAAACCACCACCAATTACAAAATCTCTAATTTTTTTTGCTACTGCTAATTTTTCTTCAGAAACCTTGGCATATCCTAATTTTGTAGCAAGAGCTTCGGCATCTCTTTTTTGCTCAATATACCATGGAGCATTTTTATACATTCCATAAAATTTACCATATTGACCCGTAAAATCTTCGTGATGCAAATGCAACCAATCGTATAAAAGTAATTGATCTGATAAAACTTCTTCATCATAAATGGGAGTAAAGGGAATTTCGGCATAAGTTAAAACCATTGTAACTGCATCGTCCCAAGGTTGCTTCCCTTTTGGAGTATAAACTGCAATTTTAGGCGCTTTTTCCAAAACCACAGTTTCCATATTCATTGATGGAGATGAAATTTCATCTAAAATTTGATTTGCCTCACTATCTGACAAAATTTCAAAACTCACATTTCTAATTTGACATTCTTTTCTAATTTCAGGTGCATCGGGCAATAAGAAAGATCCACCACGATAATTGAGTAACCAGCTAGCTTTATATTTTTTATCTAAACACCAAAAGGTTATTCCATATGCCTTAAGATGATTTTTTTGAGTAGTTTCATCCATCGGCAATAAAATAAAATTTGCTTTTACTTGAATTGCAACTAAAAGAAATAAAATAACTATAATCGATTTAAAGTTTTTCATTTACATTAAAAATATAAACCGAAGATAACACATTTACAAAACACTATCAAATATAAATAATGTTAAACTATTGCCATTTTTATAGTTTCATTTTTAGAACGGAACATCGCTATCATCATCATTGAAAGTACTTCCAAAAGCTTCATTAGGTGATGGCAAATTTTTAGTCATAAATGGATTATCATCATGATTCATTTTGGATGGTAAATCGTCAAATCCGCTACCAAATTCCTCAAGATTATCAAATTTCCCAAGGTTTCCAATAAATTTTAACCGAACGTTTTCTAAAGATCCATTTCTATGTTTGGCAATAATAAATTCTGCCTGTCCAGCTGTTGGCGATTGTTCATCGTCGTCCCATTCGTCAATTTTGTAGTATTCTGGCCGGTAGATAAAAGATACAATATCAGCATCTTGCTCAATTGCTCCAGATTCACGAAGGTCAGATAGCAAAGGTCGTTTGCTTGAACCACGTGTTTCCACAGCTCGAGAAAGTTGTGAAAGTGCAATTACGGGTACTTCAAGTTCTTTTGCTAAAGCTTTTAAGTTACGAGAAATTGTTGAAATTTCTTGTTCCCTATTGCCTCCGCCTTTTCCGTTTCCGCCAGCAGTCATCAATTGAAGATAATCTACTATAATTAATTTAATTCCGTGTTGCGAGGCTAAACGTCTGGCTTTTGCACGCAAATCGAAGATTGAAAGTGAAGGAGAATCATCAATAAACAAGGGTGCTTTTTCTAAATCTCTTACTTTTACTGATAATTGTTCCCACTCGTGTTTTTCTAATTTTCCGGTTCTTAATTTTTCTGATGACAATCCAGTTTCTGACGAAATTAAACGGGTAATTAACTGAACAGATGACATTTCTAAAGAAAATAATGCTACAGGATGACCAAAATCAATTGCGACATTTCGAGCCATAGAAAGCACAAAAGCAGTTTTTCCCATTCCTGGACGAGCTGCAATAATAACTAAATCTGAAGGTTGCCATCCAGAAGTAATTTTATCTAAATTATGAAAACCAGTAGCGATGCCACTTAAACCCTCTTTATTTGCAATTTCTTCAATTCGTTTTTTAGCTTGAATGACTAAACTTTGAGCTGTTTCCGAACTACGTTTGATGTTTCCTTGTGTAACTTCATATAGTTTTGATTCGGCTTTGTCTAGTAAATCAAAAACGTCAGTAGTTTCATCGTAAGACTCTTCAATTATTTCGGAAGAAATTCTAATTAAACTTCGCTGAATGTATTTTTGTAAAATGATTCGAGAGTGAAATTCAATGTGAGCCGACGAAGCGATTTTTTGAGTTAACTGAATAAGGTAAAAATCACCACCCGCTAATTCTAATTTTGCATTCCTTTTAAGTTGCGCCGATACTGTTAATAAGTCAACAGGTTGAGAATCTGTGAATAACTGAAAAATGGCTTCAAAAATATGTTTGTGTGCTTCTTTGTAAAAGGCATCACTTTGCAAAATATCAATAACCTCATCGACACCTTTTTTATCAATCATCATAGCGCCAAGTACTGCTTCCTCAAGATCTAGTGCTTGTGGTGGAAGTTTCCCTTTTTCCAAATTGATAATTGTGGTTTTATCGATTTTAACTAAGCTTATATTTTTGACATTTTCCATGTAGCGAAAGTAGCGATTTTTAGAAAAAAAAGAAAGTAGATTTATTAGATACCAATGTTAATAAATTGATTTTTTTTGTTAATAAGTCAAAAAAATCCGTCTGATGCTGGTTTCGGGCAAAAGACGGATTTAAAATATTTTTATAAGATTTTACTCCTTATACTCGCCCATTTTGCTGTATTTGTTCATTCTTTGAGATACTAAATCGGTTGTTGATAAATCTTTTAATTCGTTATAAGCTTTCGTAATATATTGTTGAACCGTTTTGAATGTAGTTTCTCTATCATAGTGTGCACCACCTAAAGGTTCAGGAATGATATCGTCAACTAATTTTTGTTTTTTCATATCTGCAGAAGTTAGTTTTAAAGCTTCAGCTGCAATTTCTTTATATTCCCAACTTTTCCACAAAATAGAAGAACACGATTCTGGTGATATTACTGAATACCAAGTGTTTTCCATCATTAAAACTCGATCTCCTACACCAATTCCTAATGCTCCACCAGAGGCACCTTCACCTACAATAACGCAAATAATTGGGACTTTAAGTCGACACATTTCAAGAATATTTCGGGCAATTGCTTCACCTTGTCCACGCTCTTCTGCTTCCAAACCAGGATAAGCACCAGGTGTGTCAATTAATGTTAGTACTGGAATTCCAAACTTTTCCGCCATTTTCATTAAACGCAAAGCTTTTCGATATCCTTCAGGATTAGCCATTCCAAAATTTCGAAATTGACGAGTTTTAGTATTATACCCTTTTTGTTGACCAACTATCATAAACGATTGACCATCTATTTTTCCTAATCCGCCAATCATGGCTTTGTCATCTTTAAAATTTCGATCGCCAAAAAGTTCTAACCAACTTTCACCACACAAAGCCCGAACGTGATCCATAGTGTATGGACGATTTGGGTGACGCGACAATTGCACGCGTTGCCAAGCAGTTAAGTTTTTATAAATGTTGCGTTTAGTTTCTTCAAGTTTTTTCTGGATTTGTTTGCAAGTATTAGTCACGTCAACATCTGATTCTTGACCAATGATTTGACATTTATCTAGCTGTTCTTCAAGTTCTTTTATAGGTAATTCAAAGTCTAAATATTCCATAAGATGTTTTCGTTTGAAATTTGTTTGTTTAACAAAGATAAAATTTTAAATGTTTTGAAATAGTAAAATGAGTCTTTAAGTTTTAAACATTTAATAATGTAATTAGGTTTTAATTTAAAATTATAATGCAAAATGTTACTTATTAAATAGTTAAACTTAAAAATTATGAATGGATATCATAGTACCGATTTTCAATGCGTTTAATATCTTTTATGGAATTTTTAGTCCATTGCATTCTTTTTTCAAGAATTTCATCGTCCGAAAGTTTCCACGAAAAATTAGATTTATGTAAGCGTGACATGAGATTTTGAATGATTATTGCTACAGAAACCGAAATATTTAAACTTTCAGTAAAGCCAACCATTGGAATTTTCAAAAATCCATCGGCGTTTGCAATCACTTCTTCACTTAATCCATCGCGCTCAGTTCCAAAAAAAAACGCACTAGGTTTTGAAATGTCAAAGTCATCTAGCAAACAATCATTTTCATGAGGCGTAGTTGCAATAATTTGATATCCTTTGGCTTTTAATGTCGAAATACAGCTAGAGATACTATCAAATCGATTTACATCGACCCATTTTTGAGATCCCATAGCAATTTCTTTATCTATCGATTTTGTGTAACGCTCTTCAACAATATTAAGTTGCTGTATGCCAAAAACTTCACAACTACGCATTACAGCACTACTGTTATGAAGTTGAAAAATATCTTCCATAGTAATGGTAAAATGGTTTGTTCTTTTGGATAAAACATCTGAAAAGCGTTGTTTCCTATTAACGGTAAGTATATTTTCAAGATATTCCAGATAAGCTAAGTCGATCATGTGCGTTAATTAGTTTGGCAAAAATAATAAAAATGAGTAGTTTTAATGAAAATTAAAAACAGAATGAAAAAGAAATTGGTAGTACTTACCGGTGCAGGAATTAGTGCTGAAAGTGGCATTAAAACTTTTAGAGATGACGATGGACTTTGGGAAGGACATAACGTAATGGATGTTGCAACGCCAGAAGGATGGCAACGAAATAAAGAACTTGTATTGGATTTTTATAATCAAAGACGCAAACAATTGCACGAAGTAAAACCCAACTTAGGACATATAATGATTGCATCGTTAGAACAATATTTTGAAGTACACATAATAACTCAAAATGTAGATAATTTGCATGAGCAAGCCGGAAGTTCAAACGTACTTCATTTACATGGCGAATTGTTAAAAGTGAGAAGTGAAAAAAATAAAAATTATATTTTAAATTGGTCGACTGATCTAAATAGCACTGATAAGGATCCAGATGGTTTTCAATTACGTCCAGATATTGTTTGGTTTGGAGAAGATGTTCCAGCCTTAGAACAAGCATTAATGATTACGCGACAAGCCGATTTTTTTGTTGTAATAGGAACTTCTTTACAAGTATATCCTGCATCAGGATTAGTAGAATATGTGCCATCAAAAAGTTCTGTTTTTTATATTGATCCAAATCCTGGAACACTACATAACGTTCAAAATAAAGTTGAAATTATTTCTAAAAAAGCTAGCGAAGGTTTACCAATATTGAAAGAAATATTATTGCGCTCAATTTGAAATAGCGATTGAAATTAAAAAAATGAATTTGAAATAATAGTTATCTTTGCTTTTATAAAACAACAAACTACACAATGTCAACTCTTACCGAATTAAATGCTGTTTCCCCTATTGACGGTCGTTACAGAAGCAAAACAAAAACGTTATCACAATACTTTTCTGAAGAAGCATTAATAAGGTATCGGGTTTTAGTAGAAGTTGAATATTTCATTTCATTATGCGAATTACCACTGCCACAATTAACGGAAATTGATCAGATTCGATTTGATGAGCTACGAAGTATTTATAATAAATTTTCAACTAAGGATGCTTTACTAATAAAAGAAACCGAAAAAGTTACCAATCATGATGTAAAAGCAGTAGAATATTTTATAAAAGAAAAATTTGAAAAACTTGGTTTATCTAAATATAAAGAATTCATTCATTTTGGATTGACTTCCCAAGATATTAATAACACCGCCATTCCTTTATCTACAAAAGAAGCTTTCGAAACAGTTTATTTGCCATCATTAATAGCTTTAATTCAGAAATTAAAGGAACTTTCAGTGGAATGGAAATCAATTCCAATGCTGGCTCGAACTCATGGACAACCCGCATCGCCAACCAGATTAGGCAAAGAATTTTTAGTATTTGTAGAACGACTGGAAGAACAAATGCGATTACTATTTAATATTCCTTTTGCAGCAAAATTTGGTGGCGCTACCGGAAATTTCAATGCACATCATGTAGCATATCCTAAGGTAGATTGGAAAAAATTTGGGACAAACTTTGTTGAAAATACTTTAGGATTACAACATTCTTATCCAACCACTCAAATAGAACATTACGATCATTTTGCAGCATTTTTTGATGCTTTAAAACGAATAAATACAATCATAATCGATTTAGACCGAGACATTTGGAGTTATGTTTCGATGGATTATTTTAAACAAAAAATTAAAGTTGGGGAAATTGGATCATCGGCAATGCCACACAAAGTTAACCCAATAGATTTTGAAAATAGTGAGGGAAATTTAGGAATAGCAAATGCCATCTTCGAACATCTTGCTGCTAAATTACCATTGTCTCGATTGCAACGCGATTTGACTGACAGTACTGTTTTGAGAAACGTTGGTGTTCCAATAGGTCACACTTTAATAGCATTTGAGTCAACCTTAAAAGGATTGAATAAATTAGTACTAAACGAACCAAAGTTTGTCGAAGATTTAGAAAAAAATTGGGCAGTTGTCGCCGAAGCAATTCAAACTATATTACGCCGAGAAAATTATCCAAATCCTTACGAAGCACTAAAAGAACTAACAAGAACAAATACTGTAATTGATAAAAAAGCAATTCACAGTTTCATAAAAAGTTTAGATATATCAGAGTCAATTAAAACCGAATTATTAAAAATAACACCAAGTAATTTTATTGGAATATAAATTATAATTTTAGTAAAAAAGGATAATTGAAAATAGAACAATTATCCTTTTAAAATTTTATTCAATGTAATTTTATAACAATCCAGCTTTTTTTTTAAAGCTTGTGGTTTTGGCTTTTGACCTTTAAATTTATTATATAACTCCATTGGCAATTTAATTCGACTTTAGAATTATCATAATTTATATACTTACTAATACTTAAAGTTTTTGAAGTTTGAATAATTTATGAACCTTACTTTTTAAAAGAATTTAGTATTAATTTTTGTTAAATTATTTGATAGCAGTCATTTTAACTAATAATCCATGTTTTAAAAATAGCCAGACAAAATTAAAAAATGGTCTATTTTGATCTCTCAAAACAGTATAATTTTTAATAATTTTATCTTTTTCTTTTTCTTTTCTATTTGTAAAAATATTATTTATAGCGTTGAGAATTTTACGCTCTTTTTTAGTCTTTTCTTTTAACAAAAGTATTTTAAAGTCACTAAATTCAACGTTCATATTTCCTGTTGCATCATAATTGTTGCCTTTAAAGTCAAAATTAGCTTGATTAATTTTTCCTTCACTTTTTGCATTAAGTGTGTTTACAGTAAATAAATTTAACTGATTTATATTCAAATTTTTTACATAACCTTTAAATGTAAATTCATCTTTCGGGTTGTAAATTCTGGCAGTCCAATGAACTTTAGAAGTTGCAGTATCCATAAAATTAAATGTTGCATTTATATCAATCAAATCATTAATCGAATCTTTATTTTTAAAATTTTTAACTGTTGCATTTAACTTTGTAAAAGAAATTTTACCTGGTGCGTTTGATAATTGATCGTGTTCTGCATAAACAATTTTACCATTTATAACTACCACCTTATCAATATCTAGATTGATTTTTAGATTTCGCAACCATTCACTATACAGTGGTTTGTGTTCAACTTTTACATTTTGAGAATATAAATGACTGTAAATAGTAAATTCAGGATTTACTATTGATACACTTTTACTTTTTATAGAAATTAAATCATCAAATGAATAAAAATATGGATTTAATTGTAATTTCTTTACGTTTAAACTTAATAAATCATTGCCTTTTTTAATGTAATTAAATTTATTAATATTATTTTTTATATAATCTATTTTTAAATTTTCAAAAGTTAAATTTTGACTTTCTGAATTTATTTTATTTATGGTTAAATATTGTTCTTCGTCGATTCTGTAAAAAAGATTTTCAGAAGTTAAATTCTCAATTTTATATTTTAATTTTTTTTCTTTTTTAGGATTTGTTTCAAATAAGATGTTCTTAATTTGTGAGTTACCATTTATAAAAGATAATTCTTTTTTTCCTAATTTGTCTTTTAGTTTCATTTCAGCATTTTCGATCGAAAATTCATCGACAATGATAATTTGATTTTTTTGATTTGCTTTATTGTTATCTTTTATAATTTTTATTTGAGATTGATCAATGGATATTTTTGGATTTTTAAGGTTACAATCTTCAATATGAATAGTATCACTAAACAATAATTTTATAAGATGAAAATTCTTAAAATCTAAATTTGAAAATTTTAAATTAATGCCTTTGTCTTTTAATAGTAGGTTAACTTGCTCTATTGAAGCATTTCCTGCCAAAAGACTTATAGAAACTGTTTTATAGGAAAGAGAGATGTTTGGTGGCAAATCATTTTTTAGATAGGATTCAATTTTATTTTTTATAATAAAATTTGCAACAAAAAAAAGCACTAATAGTAAACCTAAAAGTGCTGTAAGTATGTATATTTTTTTTTTCAAAAAGAATAAGATTAATCAACAAAAGTAATTATTGTAACTGAACAAAAAATTATATGATTTTGATATTAAATTACAGAATTGCTATGCTAAATGTATTTAAATCTAAACCAATCCAGCACGTTTCAATAACGCTTCTGGTTTTGGCTCTTGACCTCTAAATTTTTTATACAACTCCATTGGCAACTCTGTTCCGCCTTTCGAAAGTACATTATCTTTAAACTTTGTAGCTACTTCTTTATTGAAAATTCCTTTTTCTTGAAAATAGGCAAACGCATCGGCATCTAAAACTTCTGCCCATTTATAACTGTAATATCCTGAAGAATATCCGCCGGCAAAAATATGTGAAAACGAAACAGACATACAATTTTCAGCAACATCTGGATAAAATGTTGTGTCTTCAAAAACAGATTTTTCAAATAACTTTACATCCAAAATATTTGTTGGATTATTGCTATGAAACGCCATATCAAGCAAACCAAAACTTAATTGTCGAAGCGTTGCCATTCCTTCTTGAAAGCTAGCACTTTCTTTAATTTTATTTACAAATTCTTGCGTAATAATTTCTCCTGTTTGATAATGTTTAGCAAATAAAGCCAATGCTTCGGGTTCATAACACCAGTTTTCCATCACTTGACTTGGCAATTCAACAAAATCCCAAAAAACTGATGTTCCGGATAAACTTGGATAAACGGTATTGGCCAACATTCCGTGTAAACCGTGACCGAATTCGTGAAACAAAGTAGTAACTTCATTAAAAGTTAAAAGTGATGGTTTGGTTTCGGTTGGTTTTGTGAAATTACAAACGTTGGAAATATGCGGACGTTCGTTGTTTCCATCCTTTATATATTGCGATTTAAAACTCGTCATCCAAGCACCGTTCCGTTTTCCTTTTCTTGGAAAAAAATCAGTATAAAAAATGGAAACCAAGTCACCAAATTCATCTTTTACTTCGTAAGTCGTAACTTCTTCGTGGTATTTATCAATGTCAAAAACTTCGGTAAATGTTAATCCGTATAATTTTTCTGCAATAATAAATGCTCCGTTTAATACATTTTCTAATTGAAAATAAGGCTTGAGTTTTTCGTCGTCAAAATCAAATAGCTTTTGTTTTAATTTTTCAGAATAATATGCGCCATCCCATTTTTCTAATTGTTCTATTCCATCTAATTCTTTGGCAAATGTTGCTAATTGCTCAAATTCTCTTTCAGCAGCAGGTTTTGCTTTCGCTAATAAATCGTTTAAAAAAGATTTTACTTTATCTGGATTCTGCGCCATTCGTTCTTCTAAAACAAAATGAGAATGTGTTTTATATCCCAATAAATTGGCACGTTCAAACCGTAATTTGGCTATTTTAAGCGTAATTTCTTTATTGTCAAATTCATTATTTTGAAATGCTTTTTTACCTGCAGCAATTGTAATTTTTTTACGTAATTCACGATTTTCAGCATAAGTTACAAAAGGTAAGTAACTTGGATAATCAAGTGTGAAAATCCAACCTTCTAAGTTTTTATCTTTTGCTAATGATTTTGCAGCTTCAATAGTTCCTTCTGGCAAACCTTTTAAATCATTTTCATTGGTAATATGCAATTGATAATTATTAGTTTCAGCCAAGATATTTTCGCTGTAAGTCAGTTTTAGTTTGGCTAATTCAGAATCTATTTCTCTAAGTTTTATTTTTTTTTCTTCTGAAAGTAAAGCACCATTTCTTGAAAAACTTTTGAATTTTTTGTCCAATAAAGTGGTTTGTTCTGCAGTTAATTTTAGAGTGTCTTTTTGTTCATAAACCGACTTTATTCGTTTAAATAAATCTTCATTTAAAGTTATATCATTACTAAATTCAGTCAACAATGGCGTAACTTCTTGGGCAATTTTTTGCATTTCGTCACAAGTTTCAGCAGAATTCAAATTGAAGAAAATTGATGACAATCTATCCAATTGTTCACCTGAAAATTCTAAAGCTTCGATAGTATTTTCAAAAGTTGGAGTTTCAGAATTTGTAATTATAGCATCAATTTCAGCTTTTGCAACAGCTATATTTTCGATAAAAGCTGGTTGGTAGTCCTCCATTTTTATTTGTGAAAATGGCGCAGTATCGTATTTGGTATTGAATTTTTTTGTTAAAATTTTCATAGTGATTTTTATATTATTCATTTTAAAACATTAAGAAATTAAGGTTCATTAAGTTATGATTTTCTTAATGAACCTTAATTTCTTAATGGTTTAAAGTTTTTATTTATTTAAATTTTCAGAAGATTGATTCACAGTTTCTTTCAGACTTTCCTTGTAAGAAATAATTTTATTTAAAACATTTTTGTCTGACGAAGCGATAATTTGAGCTGCCAGAATTCCAGCATTTTTAGCTCCATTTAGCGCCACTGTTGCTACAGGAACTCCACCAGGCATTTGCAGAATCGACAAAACCGAATCCCAACCATCAATTGAATTACTAGATTTTACAGGAACACCAATTACAGGCAACGGCGACATAGAAGCTACCATTCCAGGTAAATGAGCAGCACCACCAGCACCAGCAATAATTACAGAAATACCACGATTGTGCGCGTTTTTACTAAAATCAAATAATTTTTCGGGCGTTCGGTGTGCCGAGACGATATCAACTTCGGTTTCTATTTCGAATGATTTTAAGATGTCGATGGCTTCTTGCATTACTGGCATATCAGAAATGCTTCCCATTATTATGGCTACTTTCATTTTTTAAATTTAAAGATTGAAAAAATTAAAGATTGAAAAGCCAGTTTGGAAATAGTCTTTCAATTTTTAAATCTTTTAATTATTCAATTTGTACTTATCACTCTGATACTTTTCTTCACTTCTTCTGCAATTTTCCTGGCTTCTGTCATATTCTCATTTACAATGGTAACATGTCCCATTTTTCTGAAAGGGCGTGTTTCTCTTTTTCCATAGATATGCGGTGTAACGCCATTAATTGCCATTATTTTTTCGATGTTTTCATAAACTACTTGTCCCGAGAAACCTTCTTCTCCGACCAAATTTACCATAATTCCGGCAACTTTGCTTTTCGTTTTTCCTAAAGGTAAATCTAAAATGGCGCGCAAATGATTTTCAAATTGCGATGTGTAACTCGCTTCAATCGAATAGTGTCCCGAATTGTGTGGTCTTGGTGCGACCTCATTAACTAGAATTTCATCGTTTTCAGTTTGGAACATTTCAACAGCTAATAAGCCAACATGATTAAAGGCTTCCGAAACTTTCAAGGCAATTTCAGTTGCTTTTTGAGCCACTTTATCATCAATTCTCGCAGGACAAATTACATATTCAACTTGATTGGCTTCGGGATGAAATTCCATTTCTACAACTGGATAGGTTTTTACTTCTCCAGAAATCGAACGTGCTACGATTACTGCTAATTCATTTTTAAAAGCAATCATTTCTTCGGCAATACATTCTATATTGGATATTGTATTAAAATCTTCTAAAGAGCGCAGGATTTTAACTCCATTTCCGTCATAGCCAAATTGAGCAGATTTCCAAACAAAAGGGAAATTGAATGAAGATTGCTGCTTTACAATTGCTAATTTTAAATGTTCTAAATCTTTGTACCTTTCATATTTGGATGTTGGAATATCATTTTGAAGATAAAAATCTTTTTGAATTCCTTTGTTCTGAATCAATCTCAAAGTTTTTGGTGATGGAAAAACTGCTAAACCTTCTGCCTCTAATTTATCTAAAGCATCTAAATTCACATTTTCAATTTCGATAGTTAGTAAATCCACTTTTTTACCAAATTGATAAACAGTTTCAAAATCTAACAAATCGCCAATAAAAAATTGTGTAGCACCAAATTGACAAGGCGCTTCTTTGCAAGAGTCAAGAACATAAGTCTGAATATCGAATTTTCTAGTTTCAGCCAATAGCATTTTACCTAATTGTCCGCCACCAAGTATTCCTAATTTAAAATCGGAAGAAAAATAATTCATTGAATATTAATTGTTTTTTTAATTAATTATAAAAAAATTATCTGTAAATATTTAAGATTAAAATATGAAATAACTTCTTAATTTGGGATTTAAAATTTAAATTTTACTATGCTACAAATTTACATAAACGAGTTTAGATTTCATCAAATGAGCAACTTTAATTAAACTAAAAAACAAGAGCACCATCTTGGGAAGAATAGTGCTCTTGTCAACCTAACCAATAAATAAACAAAACTATCTTTACATTAAGATGTGTATTTTTCAAAAGATTTAGTATTTACTCTTGCTTTCAAGTCATGTAACAAATTATATAATCCAAAAAATGTTCGGTTGATGTACAAAAAATGTTTTGAACCACGATTGCCATTCATTTTTCTTAGTTGTGTATCTTTAGTTAATTCTTCACCCATTTTAGCAATATTCCCGAAGAAATCTTCATCGGAAAAATCAAAAAAATCACCATGAAATGGCTTTGTGAACAAACTCAACAAATTATGAAACATTTTAGTAAAATAAACCACTTCTGCCTTGGAATCGTCTAATCGTAATATTTCTAACTCGTACAACTTATCGTTGAACAACTCAGGATTATCGATAATTTCAGGAGATGCTAATTCAAAATAAGGAATATAAAACTCCTCTGGCACTTTTTTTATACATCCAAAATCAATTGCAATTAAAGTATCATTTTTATCGACCAAGAAATTTCCTGGATGCGGATCTGCATGAACTTCTTTTAACTTATGCATTTGGAACATATAAAAATCCCACATTGCTTGACCTATTTTATCACCTTTAGAACGATCAGTATTAATTTTTGTAAATTCAGATAAATGAATTCCATCCATCCATTCCATTGTCAAAATTTTTTCTGACGACAACTCAGGATAATACTTTGGAAATCGAAGGTTTTCAATATTTGCACATTTTTCAGAAATTGAAATACTTTGCGACAACTCTAAATTATAATCAGTTTCTTCTAATAGTTTATCCTCTACTTCTCTAAAATATTTTTCAGAATCTTTACCTTTAAGATTAAACATTCTGGTTGCAAATGGTTTTACCATAGTCAAATCCGAACTTATACTCTCCGCTACACCTGGATATTGGATTTTCACAGCAAGATTCTTCCCATCTTTGGTTGCTTTGTGTACCTGACCGATACTCGCAGCATTTATAGCATCTGGCGAAAACGTGTCGTATAAGCTCTCTGGATATTGACCTAAATATTTTTTAAATGTTTTTCTAACTAATGGTGCCGATAATGGTGGAACTGAAAATTGTGATAACGAAAACTTATCAACATATTGTTGAGGCATAATGCTTTTATCCATGCTCAACATTTGTGCAACTTTCAAGGCGCTTCCTTTCAAGTTTTTTAAGCCATCATAAATATCTTCCGCATTACTCTCATTTAGTTTGTCCTTATTTAAAGATGGATTTACAATTTTTTCACCATAATAGGCAATGTAATTTCCTCCAACTTTAAATCCTGTTTTGACTAACTGACTGGCTCTATCTATTTTATTTGTTGGAATTCTATCGATTGTTTTCATTTAATTTCTTTTTTCTTTCCAAAGGAATTTTCCCAAATCGAATAGACTTTCTAAAGGTTTTGTATCTAATAAATCGACAATTGTATTTACAGATTTTTCAATCAAAACATCTGTTTTTTCAAATGATTTAGAGGAATCGTCCATCCAAAACTTTAATAAAAACAAAAATTGAATCCATGCTCCTTCTGTAAATATTGGCTTAGTAACACGCGCTACCTTATCATTTTTTTCAAAAGCATCCGATTCTATAATAGTTACGATAAAATCTTTAAAATGGTTTCTAAACTGTTTCAGATTCTTTAAATTCTTCATTCCTTCTTTATTTTCCTCTAACGAAAAAAGAACATAACTTCTATTCAATGTTAAAATTTCAAATAAAGTAAAATACAATGTCAATAGCTTATTTTTATCAGAATAGCTTTCAAAAGCCTCTTCTTTTTGGATGGTAGCAGTTGCGTTTTCAAAGAATTTAATCCAAACATCCTGTTTAACTGCATCTAAAGAACCGTAAAATGTATAAAATTCTGACTCTACAATTTTATTTTCTTTACAAAACAAAAAAACATTTTTCGGCTCATGATTGTTTTCCAACGTAGAATTCATGTAAGCCGTGATGATAAAATTATCGTCAATTAGTTTTTTCTTGGCAGTTGATTTTTTTACAGTTTCCATATAAATTATTATTATTGCGTAAAGTTAAATATTGTTTAATGTATTTCAAAATAATCTAAACAAAAACTTTGTTAATTGTTATTCAAAAAAATTGAAAGTAAAAAAAAACGACTTGTTAAATAAGTCGTTTTAATAATTTTTAACCGAAATTGGAATATTAATTTCCAGCTTCTTTTTTAGCATCATTTACCATCTTTTCATTTGCAGTAATAGCAAATTCAACTCTACGATTTAAAGCTTTTCCTTCGGCTGTATCATTAGTTGCAATAGGATCTGCAACACCTAAACCAGTTGTTGTAACTCTATTAATGTTCAATCCTTTTGAAGCTAAATATGACTTAACTGATGCTGCTCTTTGTTCAGAAAGTGTTAAATTGTATTCTGCTTTTCCTGAACTATCGGTGTATCCATAAATTACTAAATCAGTATCTTCATAATTTTTAAAAACTGGAACTAATTTATCTAAATTAGCTTTTGCACCAGAAGTTAAAGTAGATTTATTAGTATCAAAGCGAACTGAATTCTCTCCTAATACTAATTTGATTCCCTCACCCACTCGTTCTACTTGTGCTCCAGGCAAAGCGGTTTGAATTTCACGAGCTTGTTTATCCATTTTTTTTCCAATAACGCCACCAGCAACACCACCAATTACGCCACCAAGCACAGCACCAATTGCACCATTGCCACCTTTTCCAATATTATTTCCAAGAACAGCTCCTAAAATTCCACCTGCAACTGCTCCAATAGCGACGCCACGTTGGGTTTTATTTGTGTTTTTAACCGATTGACAACCTGTTAAAACTGTTCCTAAACTTAACAAACACACGAGTATGTATATTGATATTTTTTTCATTTCTTTTATATTTAAGTTAATATTATAGCAATTAGTTTTTATTAAATTGATAAACAACATCCACTATTTTTCCGCCAACATTTATTTTATCAATAAGTTGGAACGATGTTTCAGTTTGATTTGCAACCCCTAATACATATCCATCCAATACTTTTTTGGACTTGGTGTCGTTCAATATTTTTAGAACAAACTGATTTTCACGATTTACAAACCACGTAATTGATGAACTAAAAGCAGTACATTTTGAGCTAGTTAAAGCCATATCGCCTTTATTATTGTTAGAAATAAAATGCCAATTGCTTCCTACAAAACATTTTGAATCAGCAATATCAAACGAAGTTACTTTGATATAATCAGAACCAGGATAAGTTACCGAACCAATAGTCCAATTTCCTTTCATAGCGACTTCGGTTTTTTTATCTAATAAAGTGTTTGTAGCCGATTTCGATTTGCAACTCACAATTGCAACTGATAATAAGCAAAATAGAAAAAATTTTCTCATGTTATTGTATTTAAATTTGATTTGTAAAGATACAAAATACAAATTTACAAATTTACACAATCCCGTTTTTTTGTTTCATTATTGAAATTTCCGTCATTTTGTCATATTGCACTATTTGGTACTGATTTTGAAATGATGATGAAAAATGTTTAACCTTTAAATTTACAGATATGAGTTCAGGAAAAATTAATGTTTCGGTCGAAAATATTTTCCCTTTAATAAAGAAATTTCTATACAGTGATCATGAAATTTTTCTGCGAGAATTAGTTTCAAATGGAACCGATGCTACATTAAAACTAAAACATTTAACCAGCATTGGAGAAACAAATGTCGAATACGGAAATCCAATTATCGAAATTAAAATTGATAAAGAAGGAAAAAAATTACACATCATCGATCAAGGAATCGGAATGACTTTCGAAGAAGTTGAAAAATACATTAATCAAGTTGCATTTTCGGGAGCAGAAGAATTTTTAGATAAGTATAAAGACTCTGCAAAGGATTCTGGAATAATTGGTCATTTTGGATTAGGTTTTTATTCGGCTTTTATGGTGGCTGAAAAAGTTGAGATTATCACAAAATCATACAAAGATGAACCTGCAGCACATTGGACTTGCGATGGAAGCCCTGAATTTACATTAGTTCAAAGCGATAAAACAACTCGTGGAAGCGAAATTATTTTACACATTGCAGATGATTCACTTGAATTTTTAGAAGAAAGAAAAATTAAAGATTTATTGAATAAGTATAATAAATTTATGCCTATTCCTATAAAATTTGGCGAAAAAAAGGAAACGCTTCCCAAACCAGAAGATGCACCAGAAGATTACAAAGCAGAAGAAATTGAAGTAGATAATATTATCAATAATCCAAACCCAGCGTGGACAAAACAACCCGTAGATTTAACTGATGAGGATTATAAAGAGTTTTACAGAGAGTTATATCCAATGCAATTTGAAGATCCATTATTTCACATTCATTTAAATGTAGATTATCCGTTTAATTTGACTGGAATTTTATATTTCCCAAAAATGTCATCGGACATGCAAATCCAAAAAGACAAAATTCAATTGTATCAAAATCAAGTTTATGTGACTGATAATGTTGATGGAATTGTGCCAGAATTTTTAGGAATGCTTAAAGGTGTCATTGACTCTCCAGACATTCCGTTAAATGTATCACGATCTTATTTGCAAGCTGATGGTGCCGTAAAAAAGATTTCAAATTACATAACTCGAAAAGTTGCTGACAAATTAAAAGCACTCTTTACTGAAAACCGAGAAGATTTTGAGAAAAAATGGAATGACATCAAAATTGTTTTAGAATATGGAATGTTATCTGAACCTAAATTTTATGAAAAAGCTGTAGCATTTGCTTTATATCCAACGGTTGACAACGCTTATTTTACAATTGACGAACTGAAAGAAAATTTGAAAGAAAACCAAACCGACAAAAATGGTAAATTAGTAGTTCTTTATGCATCTAATAAAGATACACAGCATGGTTACATAACTGCGGCCAAAGATAAAGGATACCAAGTTTTACTATTAGATTCGCCAATTATTTCACACTTAATCCAAAAATTAGAAAGCGATAATGAAAATCTAACTTTTGTAAGAGTTGATGGCGATTCGATAGAAAAGTTGATTGAAAAAGAAGAAACTAAAATTTCAAAATTGTCTGATACTGAAACAGAAAAACTAAAAACTGTTTTGGAAACAATAGTACCAAAACCTACTTATAATGTGCAACTTGAAGCACTAGATAGTAACGCTTCACCTTTCATAATTACCCAACCAGAATTTATGAGAAGAATGAAAGAAATGAGTCAGTCTGGTGGTGGTGGCATGTTTGGAATGGGAAATATGCCTGAAATGTATAATTTAGTTGTAAATTCAAATTCAGAGTTAGCGTCGACTATTTTGAGTACTGAAGACAAAAATGCTCAGGAACATTTGGTAAAACAAGCACTAGATTTAGCTAAAATATCGCAAGGACTATTAAAAGGTGAAGAACTTACCGCTTTTGTGAAACGTAGTTTTGAACTGATTAAATAGTCAATGTTTTGAATATTACATCTTAAAAACCTGCAAAATTTAACTTGCAGGTTTTTTTGTACTTACTTTTTAAAATTTAAGTATTTTTACAAATATTAAAATAAAATCTAATGAAATTTAAGTGCTTCACAATGTTATGTTTTCTTGTTTGCTTATCGTCTTGTAAAAAATATGATTTGAATGGAAAAGAGATAAGGTATCATGAGTTATACAAGGCAAATTGGCTTATTGGCGATTGGGAAAAAACTGACAGCATTGGCACTTTAGTAGAACATTGGCAAATAGAAAATGATAGTACTTATCTTGGAAATTCCTATTTTATTATTAAAAAAGATACCGTACACACAGAAGATATTGATTTAACTCAAGACAAAGAACATTTAATTTATAACACAGCTGTAGAAGGAGAAAATGATGATGAAGCTGTACCATTTCAACTGACTAAAAGCTCTGATAGCACTTTAATTTTTGAAAATCCAAAACACGATTATCCAAAAAAAATAGAATACAAATTAACAGGTGCAAAACGATTGTCCATTAAAGTATCTGGATTACTAAACAATAAGAAAATTGTAGAAAATTATCAGCTAGCGAAAATTAATTAGTTGTTTACTGCTAAAATTGATTTTAAAAATCATTTTAAACTGTAAAATTAAAGGATAATTTTAAAAAGATAAATTTTTATTGTAGAAATAAAAAAATAGGAACACATTGATTTGTTAAAATATATACCAAATTTTAAATCGTAAATTTTAAATAAATTATATTTGCCCATCTTATAAAATAAAATGAAATTCGATTTAATACAAAAAGATGTACTTTCTAAAGCACGAGCTGGAAAAATAACTACCGATCACGGAATTATTGAAACCCCAATATTTATGCCAGTTGGCACAGTTGCATCGGTTAAAGGAGTTCATCAGCGGGAATTAAAAGAAGAAATTAATCCCGATATTATTTTAGGAAACACTTACCACTTATACCTTCGTCCGAAGATGGAAATTCTTGAAAAAGCAGGCGGATTGCATAAATTTATGAACTGGGATCGAAATATTCTTACTGATTCTGGTGGTTATCAAGTATATTCTCTTTCTGCAAATAGAAAAATTAAAGAGGAAGGTGTTAAGTTTAAAAGTCATATTGACGGTTCGTACCATTTTTTTACTCCCGAGAATGTAATGGAAATTCAGCGCACGATTGGTGCAGATATTATTATGGCTTTTGATGAATGTACACCATATCCTTGTGATTACAAATATGCCCAACG
>JACMPO010000248.1 GCA_014377455.1 Flavobacterium sp. | reverse complement strand
TAAAATTGTTTATAGCAGGTACTATTTATTGTGCTTTTTTTAAATTTACTCTTTGTTTTTTGTATCAATAAGTATAGTAACAGGTCCGTCATTAACAAGTGCTACTTTCATGTCGGCACCAAAAATCCCAGTTTGTATTTTTTTACCCAGTTCAAGTTCTAATTGTTTCACAAAAGATTCATATAGCGGGATAGCAATTTCGGGTCTTGATGCTTTAATGTAGGATGGGAGATTTCCTTTTTTGGTCAGTGCGTGCAGTGTAAATTGAGACACTACAAGTGCATCTCCATCAGTATCTTTTAATGATAAATTCATGACACCGTTTTCATCAGCAAAAATCCGAAGGTTGGCAATTTTAGCAGTTAACCAGTCGATGTCTTCTTGCGAATCGGCATCTTCAATTCCTATTAAAATTAGTAATCCAGCATTAATTTCGGCTACAATTTTACTTTCGATTGTTACTGATGAATGGGAAACACGTTGAACTACTGTTTTCATTTGAATTGTGAGTTGTGAGTTGTGAATGAGATTCATTCGGAATGATAAACCAGGTGAACTGAAAACTATTTTCAGACTTTCGACTTTCGACTTTAAGACTTTCTAAACTTGAAGTTGATTTTATCGTCTCTTCGAGTGTTTCATAAAATGCGATAAGCTTTTTATGAAAATTATCGAGAACTAGGTTTAACAGAATTGGTTTTCATAAGTTCTCGATACAATTTTTTTAAAAATAGCTTATCGCAATTTTCAAAAAACCACTCGAAGTGACGTTAGTTTATAAAGAACTTTTAAAATTGATTTTTCTCCTTCGACAAGCTAAGGATGATAGTTAAGTTTGTAATTGATTTTTACAATTCACAATTTACCATTCACACTCGAGCCAAAGGCGAACAGAGCGAAGCTAATTATTATTCACTTTTCCTGGTTTCATCACTCGCTTTTCTATCTTCATCAAAACTATCAACTCGGTAATTTTCGTTATCGCCTTCCAAGATTTTAAGATAACTATTATAACGAGTCCACGATATTTTATCTTCGTCTAAGGCTTGCTTGATTGCACATTTAGGTTCTTCTTTATGCAAACAATTATTGAATTTACAGTGTTCTTTAAGCTTAAAAAATTCAGGAAAATAACCACTTATTTCTTCTTTTTCCATGTCTACTATCCCGAAACCTTTTATTCCTGGCGTGTCGATTATTTTTGCTCCAAACGATAAATCATACATTTCGGCAAACGTGGTGGTGTGTTGCCCTTGCATACTTTGTTCAGAAATAGTTTTGGTTTTTAAATCTAAACTAGGCTCTAAAGCATTGACTAAAGTTGATTTTCCTACACCAGAATGTCCCGAAAACATAGTGGTTTTGCCAATCATTAACTCTTTTAACTCTTCAATTCCGTGATGTTGAGTCGATGAAACGCGCAAACATTTGTATCCTATTTCTTGATAAACGTGTTGCATAAATAGTTGTTCGTCGAGCGTAGCAGTATCTAAAGTATCGATTTTATTAAATACTAAAACGGTTTCTATATGATACGCTTCGGCGGTAACTAAAAATCGATCAATAAAATTAAAGGTCGTAGGCGGATTGTGAACGGTGATTAACAAAAAAACACGATCAATATTGGAGGCAATAATGTGCATTTGATGCGACAAATTTACCGATTTGCGAACAATGTAATTTTTCCTGTCGTGGATAGCATTTATAGTTCCCGTTCGTGCATCAGAATTTTCGTCAATTTCATAATCTACAACATCTCCTACTGCAATTGGGTTTGTGCTTTTAATCCCTTTAATACGGAATTTTCCTTTGATGCGGCATTCCATAAAATCGCCTTCGTCTGATTTTACTGTGTACCAACTTCCGGTAGATTTATAAACGATTCCTGTCAAAATGAGTTGTGGGTTATGAGTTATCAGTTGTTAGTTGTTAGTTATCAGTTGTTAGTTGTTAGTTGAGAGTTGTTAGTTGTGAGTGACAAAAGTAGTATTTTCTAATTCACCATTTACCATTCACCATTCACCATTTACAATTTAAAACTGATTAATAATTTTCTCCTGATGGCTGATACTTTCTTGATGGATAGCCTTGAAAATTTTTAATATAAACTCCTCGCTCAGTCCTTTTTCTTTACCATCGAGTATCATTTTTCCTAAAATTTCGTTCCAACGCTTGTTTTGAAGCACGGCAACATTTTTGGCTTTTTTTAATGCACCTATTTGTTCCGCCACTTTCATTCTATTGCCTAATATTTCTAATAATTTACTATCTGCAATATCAATATTAGCACGAAGTTTTATCATTTCTGTATTAAAATCTTCTTCGTTAGACGATGTTTTTTTGACTTTTAAATTTTCAAAAATTTGTTTTAAAACCGTTGGTGTAACTTGTTGTGCAGCATCACTCCAGGCATTATCTGGATCAGTATGTGTCTCGATAATTAATCCGTCATAGTTTAAGTCGAGTGCTTGTTGTGAAACTTCCTGAATCATATCTCTTCTTCCTGTAATGTGCGATGGATCGCATATTAGAGGCAAATCAGGAAAACGACTTTGCAATTCAATAGCAATTTGCCACTCAGGGATGTTTCTGTATTTTGTCTTTTCATAAGTAGAAAATCCTCTGTGAACTGCGCCTAAATTTTTGATTCCAGCATTATATAATCGTTCGATTCCACCTATCCATAATGATAAATCAGGATTCACTGGATTTTTTACCAGTACAATTTTATCAGTATTTTGAAGCGCATCGGCAATTTCTTGAACGGCAAAAGGGTTTACGGTTGTTCGAGCTCCTATCCACAACACATCAATATCATGTTCCAAAGCTAATTTAACATGAGTAGCATTTGCTACTTCAATCGCCATAAGTAAGCCTGTTTCGGCTTTGGCTTTTTGCAACCACTTTAATCCAATGGCACCAACGCCCTCAAAACCGCCGGGACGCGTTCGTGGTTTCCAAATCCCAGCACGAAAAATACTTACATCCGAGTTTTTTAATTCGTGTGCAATTTTTAATACTTGGTCTTCGGTTTCAGCACTGCATGGTCCAGCAATAACCAGTGGATGGGTTAGTTTGAAATCATCTAACCATTTTCTATTTTCAGTTGTTATATTCATACTTTTTTATCTTTTGCAAAATTATATATATTTTACACAATTAATATCGTTTTATTACTTCTTTAATAATTGTTATCTTTGTTTAAAATATAATTTATGTCTATAGAAGTTAAAAATATTTCTAAAAGTTATGGTGCTCAAAAAGCACTTGACGATGTTTCTTTTTCAGTAAAAAAAGGAGAAATTGTAGGTTTTCTGGGTCCAAATGGTGCAGGAAAATCAACTTTAATGAAAATATTAACAACCTATATCACAGCAGATTCTGGTACTGCGTTAATAAATGAAAATGATGTAATTACAAATCCAAAAGCAGTGCAACTGGCTGTAGGATATTTAGCCGAACACAATCCCTTGTATTTAGATTTATATGTAAGAGAATATTTAGAATTCAATGCTTCTATATACAAAATTTCGAAAGCCAGAATCGAAGAGGTTATTGTTTTAACAGGATTATCGCCAGAGAGTCACAAAAAAATAAGTCAGTTATCTAAAGGTTATCGTCAGCGCGTTGGGTTAGCAACGGCATTACTTCACAATCCAGATGTGCTAATTCTTGACGAACCAACTACGGGTTTAGATCCTAATCAGTTGGTTGAAATTAGAGAATTAATCCGAAATATTGGAAGTGACAAAACGGTGTTTCTTTCCACTCACATTATGCAAGAAGTAGAGGCAATTTGCGATCGTGTGATTATTATCAACAACGGAAAAATTGTTACCGACAAACGCTTAGATAAGTTAATTTCGGAAAATAAAGAACAGATAATCGAAGTAGAATTTGATTATAAAATTGAAGAAGAAGCCATAAAAAGGATTCCAAATATAAAATCATTCAAAAACACACACGACATGATTTGGGAATTGACTTTTGAAACCACAAAAGATATGCGTCCAGCAGTTTTTGATTTTGCACACGATAACGGATTAAAAACGCTACAACTCAATCAGAAAAATAAAAATTTAGAAGTTTTGTTCCGAGAAATGACAAAAAAATAAGTGGTTTTTGAAATTAATACTGCTAATTGTAAATAACATGCCCTTGATATAATTCTTGCACAGTAACATTTGGAGGATTATTTTTTAAGATAATATTGCCGGTGCTCACCATTTTTCCAGAAATGCTTAATATGGGTTTTACAATCATATCATTTGAACCGCGATGATAAACCGAAATATTTTGTACGGTTAAATTTTCGGCTTCAATACGACTATCTCCAGCATAAAAATTAAACGAAGCAGTAGTTACATTTCCTGACAAGTAAAATCGAGCTACATTATTAGTTTCAACAGCTAATTCCGAATTATTTACAGTTACAAAAAAGTCGCCAGTTCCAGCTCCAGCAGTAAAATCGCCGTTTTCATCTAATGCAAAAAGACGCAAAGTTGGAAATGTTAAAACGCCATTGGAACTGATATTTCTTTCAGTTTTCGAATAAATTTCCTCCAGTTTTGGCGTCGTTATATACACAATTGTTTGTCCATATTGACGTAGCCAATTGCATTTTGTATTATCATTAATTATCAAATTAGTTCCAACTTTTAAAACTTCAATATTATCAATTAGATTACTGCCAGATTTAATCGAAACCTTAAAAACAGGACCTTCGGTTATCACTAATTCTATTCCTCGGTTCACTGTTATTCGCTTAATTTCGTCTGTTGGTAAAAAACCAGAAACTTCATAATCACGAGTAACTATTTCGCCTGTCGATTCTACACACTCGCTAGGTTTTTCACACGATATGAAAAGTATTAGAATTAAAATAACACTAAAAATTTGTTTCATTTTCATCACTTTTATAATCTGTAATCTATTCCAAATTCTAAAGCTTCGGCGAAAAACAAATGTGTTTTTACATCAAACCCTACAGCAACATTTTTTGAAATATAATATTTTAAACCCAATCGATCATACATCGAAATGTCATCTTTAAACGGACGATAAACATAGTAACCAACTTGAGTTACAATAGAAATTTTATTCACAAAAAGCTCATGTCCAACAAAAACACCAACTCTTTTATAGTCAGTATTTGGATCAATTCCCAACTCAGGAAAAGCTACTGATTTGTATTTTATATAATCCTTAATGCTTGTAGTTAAAAATAATTCGGTTCCCAATTGCAAGCCACTTTTTCGATTCAATCGTTTATCAGCATAAATCCCAAAATGATAAAACGGATGTTGACCACTATTAATTATAGGACTTTCGTTTACTCCCGTTTTAAAAAACAAATCAAAGTGGACGGCTTCGACACTGCTTTTTTTCAATCGCAAACTATCACTATCGCATCTGCTTTTATTCTCAAAATTATAACTTAACCCCATATTCAAAAGATAGGTGTTTATGCCACTATTTGGACTTTTAATTCTACCATTAGAAGAGTGTGTGAGTAAAATCCCAGCTTCAAATCCAATCTTTCCAATCAATTTTTCGTCCTTAAAGCTAAAACCGATGTTTGTATTTGCTAATAATTCTGTGCCAAATGCTTTGTTTTTACTATTAAATTCTTTGTTATAAGGATTTGTAGCATAGGTGATACCTTGACACAACAATAATTTTAAATGCCTTTTTAAAAAATAAAAATTATATAATCCTCCGGTGGCATAACTACGACCTAAAAATTCGTTATTGTAATTTTGATATAAAAAATAAACTCCATAATCAGGAAAATTATAGGCACTATGCCATTCTTTTTTACCGTGTGTTTTCATCAAAGCACTTACCATAAAACCTTCAGGATGTCCCTGTAAATGGTATAAATCTGTAGTATGAGGCAATACATTTCCTCTAAAATAAGTAATTTCTAAGCCGGCTGTGTCATCTTGTTTTTGTCCAAAACAAATCCCAAAAGCAAAGAACAACATTAAAAAAAACTTCTTCATTCTATTAAATTAACTTGACAAATATAATTTAATTTCCACCAGTTTTTCTATTCGTTATTTAGAGCATAAAATTCTGGCATTTTCGATTAGCGCAATTCCTGCTCTCGTCACTCGCTTTATCGTGTCTCGTTTTAAGGAACGAAACACGATAAGAGCTCAAACAATGACTCCATCAGGGCTAAAGATTTAAGTTTTGGCGCAAACAAAATCGAAAAAAAACTAAACTTTTTAGTACATTTACCATCAAATACAGTTAAAAAAAACACACAGTAATGAAGTTCCAGAATACGCTACAATTTGCACAACAACTCGATCAAAAAGACGTTTTACAATCGTACAAAAACGAATTTATTTTCCCTCAACATAATTCTAAAAATGTAATTTATTTTACGGGAAATTCCCTCGGTTTGCAACCCAAACGCACTAAAAAATATGTTGATGAAGTTATGGATGATTGGGCAAACTTGGCAGTCGAAGGACATTTTTATGCTCAAAAACCATGGTGGGATTATCATGAACGATTTGCAAATCCGTTGAGTAAAATAGTAGGGGCAAAACCTTCAGAAGTTACTGTAATGAATACACTTACAGTAAATCTACACTTGTTAATGGTTTCTTTTTACAAACCTACTAAAACGCGATACAAAATAATTTGTGAAGAAAAAGCATTTCCATCTGACCAATACATGTTTCAGTCCCAAGTAAACTTTCATGGTTATAAAGCCGACGATGCCATAGTCGAAATAAAACGTCGAGAAGGAGAACATAATATTAGACTTGAAGATGTATTGGCAAAAATTGAAGCTGTTGGAAACGAGTTAGCATTGGTACTTATTGGTGGTGTAAATTATTATACAGGTCAAGTTTTCGATATGAAAATCATTACTAGCGCAGGACATAAAGTTGGGGCAATAGTGGGTTTTGATCTGGCACACGCAGCAGGAAATATTGCTTTAGATTTACATAATTGGGATGTTGATTTTGCTTCTTGGTGCAGTTATAAATATATGAATTCTGGTCCAGGAAATGCATCGGGTTGTTTTATCCACGAAAAACATCACAACGATAAATCATTACCTCGATTTACAGGTTGGTGGGGAAATAAAAGAGAAAACAGGTTTCAAATGGAACAAAATTTCGATCCAATTATTGGAGCTGATGGTTGGCAAATTAGTAATTTACCCATACTTTCTTTAGCACCTTATTTAGCTTCTGTAGAATTATTTGCCGAAGTAGGAATGGAAAAATTAATTGAAAAGCGAAATCAAATTACGTCTTACTTAGAATTTATTCTACATGAAATAGACACCGAAGTCAATGGACATTTTGAGATAATTACACCTTCAAATCAAGAAGAACGAGCTTGCCAACTATCTGTTTTTTTTCATGGCGAAGGCAGAAGTTTATTCGAATATTTGATTAAAAATGGTGTTGTGACTGATTGGCGTGAGCCTAATGTTATTCGTTTCGCACCTGTTCCATTATACACATCTTATGAGGATATTTATAATTTCGGACAAATTTTAAAACAAGGAATTATTGATTTACATAAATAAGATATCAAATCCTGTAAGCTACATCTCAAAAAAATGACAAAACAAGATATTATTCAAAATTTCGATCCATCACAACCAGGACTTGCCGACGCTACTATTTTTGGATTGCCTTTTTCGGCTTCACAATCTGAAATAATTATAATTCCAGTACCATGGGAAGTTACAGTTAGTTATGGCGCTGGAGCATCAGATGGTCCAGAAGCAATTTTTGAAGCTTCGTTTCAAGTAGATTTGTGTCATCAAGATTTTCCCGAATTATGGAAGCTAGGAATGTATTATGATGAAGCACCCGAACATTGGAAAATAAATTCAAACTCTTATAAAGCATTAGCACAGCCAATTATTCAAGCACTTGAAAAAGGGGAAAACTTAAATAATCATCCTAATCTAGTAACCGACCTAGATAACATTAATACAGTTTGTCGAAATTTACATACTGAGGTAAAAGAAAAAGTTTTGTATTGGATGAATCAAGGAAAAAAAGTCGTGCTTTTAGGTGGCGATCATTCTACTCCTTTAGGATACTATGAAGCCTTAGCAACTAAACATGACGATTTTGGAATTTTACATTTAGATGCTCATATGGATTTGAGAATTGCATACGAAGGCTTTACTTATTCGCACGCTTCGATAATGTATAATGCACTCCAAATCCCTAATATTTCAAAAATAGTTCAAGTTGGCATTCGCGATTTTTGTGATCAAGAAGTTCAAAATGTGGTAAAAGAGAAGGGTCGAGTAGTGGTTCATACTGACTCTGATTTAAAAAAAGAACAATTTCAAGGAATAACGTGGTCGCAACAATGTGATGCAATTATTGATGCATTACCTCAAAAAGTTTGTATAAGTTTTGACATCGATGGAATGTATCCCTGGTATTGTCCAAATACGGGAACTCCAGTTCCTGGCGGATTTTCATTTGAGCATGCAACTTATTTGTTTAATAAATTAGCTGAAAGTGGTAAGGAAATTATAGGTTTTGATTTAGTTGAAGTTGCACCTGGAGAACATGATGATTGGGATGGAAATGTGGGTGCTAGAATGTTATTTCACCTGTGTGGTGTGCTAGCAAAAAACAATGGTTTGGAAGTTGGCACTATTATTGATCTTAGAAAGTAAGTAGTTTTTTTAGTAATTTAATACAATGCTTTTATCTATTAAAAAAAAATACCCTAATTATACAAGTAAAAGAATTAATTGTGTAAAAACCATTTCTAAAATTTATGCGTAGTTTGTATAATAATAATAAAAAAATCTAACCATGAAAAAGACATTAGTTACATTGACAATTTTAGGAGCATTAACATTTACATCTTGTAAAAACAGTGATGCAGCAGGCAAATTAGATACTGAAAATAAATCTACAGTAGATTCTATGAAAGTAGCTATGGAAAAACAAAGAATTATTGATTCAATGAAAATCGAATCAGCTAAAGTAGAAACTCTACAAGCTCAAAAAACACAAAAAGAGGTTGTTTACGTAAATTCTCCAGGAAATACTAACACTACTACAACAACAACGACAAAAAGAAAAAAATGGAGTCGTGCGGCAAAAGGTGCTGTAATTGGTGCTGGAGTTGGTGCAATCACTGGAGCTTTAATTGACAAAAAAAGAGGTGAAGGAGCTATAATTGGCGGATTAGCTGGTGCTGGATTAGGTGCTGGAACTGGAGCAATATTAGATAGTAAAAAGAAATAATTAAAAATTATATTTAAAAAAATGCTTGAATAAAATTTATTCAGGCATTTTTTTTGTTTTTAATTTTTATTTAAAAATAAGCAATCTAAAAAACCCTGATTTTTATTTTTATATTTGAATTCAATTCTTACTTAAATGAAAAAGGTCAAAAAGATAATTTTAATTCTACTTTTAATAATTTCTTTGAGCGCAATTGGATTCTATGCTTATTTACTTTCCACGAAACCACAATACGAAGGACAATTACAATTAAAAGGCATAAAAAAAGAAACTACCGTTTATTTTGACGATTTTGGTGTGCCACACATTTATGCCAATTCAGAAAAAGATGCTATGGTTGCTCTTGGATATGTTCACGCGCAAGACAGATTGTGGCAAATGGAGTTGATCAAACGTATTGCTCCAGGCAGATTATCAGAACTTTTTGGAACAAAAGCATTAAAAAACGATTTGTTTTTTGCGGGAATTGGAATTAATGAAAACTCTGAAAAAGCAATTGCATTATTAGATAAAAACTCTGAAACATATCAATTAGCGATGGCTTATGTAGACGGAATAAATCAATATATAGAAAATGGTAAAACTCCAATTGAGTTTCAACTAGTAGGTTTACAAAAAGAGAAATTTACGATTAAAGACGTTTACAATATTTTTGGCTATATGTCATTTAGTTTTGCGATGGCTCAAAAAACAGATCCTTTGTTAACTGATATTCGAGACAAATTTGGTGTAGCCTATTTGAAAGATATGGGATTGGATGGCATAGCTTCGACTACACAACTTAAAAGTTACAAATCCAAAACAAATGACTATACTGAAATTTCAAAATCGATTTCAAGTTTATTAGATAAATCTCCAATTCCTCCGTTTATAGGCAGTAATAGTTGGATTATTGGGGCACCAAAAACAAAAAATGGAAAAGTAATTTTTGCTAACGATCCTCACATTGGATTTTCGCAACCTTGCACTTGGTATGAAGCACACATTTCCTGTCCAAATTACGAAATATATGGCTATTACTTAGCTGGAACTCCATTTCCACTTTTAGGACACAATCATAATTATGCTTATGGATTAACAATGTTTGAAAACGACGATTTAGATTTGTTTCAAGAAGAAATTAATCCTAATAACCCAAATCAATATAAAACTGGTGATGGATTCAAAAATTTTATTCAAAGAGTAAAAATCATTAAAGTTAAAGATAGTACAACAGTAACTTTAAAAGTAAAAGAGTCAATTCACGGTCCAATAGTAAATGGATTACTGACTACAATTTCGTCTAAAAAACCAATTGCAATGTCATGGATTTATACGCAACAAAAAAACCAAATTCTTAAAGCAGTTCACTCACTTTCACATTCCAAAAACGTAACCGATTTTTACAACGGAGTTTCGTTAATAGTTGCGCCAGGATTAAACGTGATGTACGGTGATTCGAAAAATAATATAGCTTGGATTGCCTCTGGGAAATTATATAAACAAGAGAAAGGTGTGAATTCAAATTTTATTTTGAATGGTGCTAATGGTATTGACGATAAAAAAGAATTTCTGTCATTTGATAAAAATCCATCAGCAATAAATCCGCCATGGAATTATGTTTATTCGTCAAACAATCAGCCAGAAGCGCTAGATGGATATTTGTATCCTGGGTATTATTTGCCAATAGATAGAGCAAAACGAATAGAAGGTTTTTTAGCACTAAAAAACAATTGGACAAAAAAAGATGTTGAGGTAATGGTGAACGATAATACTTCATCTAATGCGCCAGAATTAATTTCAAATTGGTTACCAACAATTACTGTATCTTCTGAAAATGAAAAGAAGGCTATTTCAATTTTAAAATCATGGAAAGGAACCAATAATTTAAGAGATATTGCACCAACAATTTTCAATAAGTGGGTTTATTTTTATTTAAAAGATACTTTTGAAGATGAACTTGGTAAAGATAATTTTAATGCATTTTTAGGAACTCATGTCATGAAACAAACCATTGCAATTCAAAGCCAAAATCCAAATTCGGTTTGGTGGGATAATTTATCAACTAAAAATCATAAGGAAACTCGAACCGAAATATTGACAAAATCACTGAAAGAAACAGTGGCATCTTTAGAAAAACAATTGGGAAATAATTGTGATGATTGGACTTGGAATAAAGCACACACTTTAGAACACCAACATCCCATAGGGAAAATCAAAGCATTGCGAAGTTTCTTTAATGTTGGACCATTTGAAGTTTCTGGAACCAATGAGGTTATTAATAATTTAATGTTTTTTTACAGCGATAATGTTATTAATGAAGTAAAAGGTGGACCATCTACCAGACGAATTATTGATTTTTCAGATGTTGAAAACAGCGTGAGTATTTTACCAACTGGGCAATCGGGAAACCCAATGAGTAAACACTACAGCGATCAAGCTGAAATGTATAATAAAGGTGCATTCCGAAAAATGAAATTGAATAAAGCAGAGATTATAAAAACGTCAACAAGGTTAGTTTTTAAACCAAAAAATTAATAAGAATCTAAATTTTCGATAATTTCGTTTGCCTTAACTTTAATTTTATATAATTCTTCAGGATTCATTTTTTTAAGCATATTCATCATCATTCCCATACGTTGATTTTTTGCTAAATATTCCTTTTTCTCATCTAGAAAATTCCAGTATAAAGTGTTGAACGGACATGCTTTTTCGCCAAATTTATCATTTACAGCATAGTGGCAACTTGCACAATAATTGCTCATTTTATTTATATAACTTCCGGACGATACATAGGGTTTTGTTGCTAAAATTCCACCATCGGCATATTGGGACATTCCACGAGTATTTGGCAATTCGACCCATTCAATTGCATCAATATAAACTCCTAAATACCAAGAATCTACTTCGTCAGGATGCATTTGTGTCAACAAAGAAAAATTTCCAATAACCATCAATCGCTGAATGTGATGTGCGTAAGCATCGTTCAAACTTTGAGAAATGGCTTTTTGCATGCAGTTCATTTTGGTTTTTCCAGTCCAATAAAAATCGGGTAATTTTGTATGATTTTGCAATGAATTCATCGAAGCATAATTTGGCATTTCCTTCCAATAAATTCCTCGAACGTACTCGCGCCAACCTAAAATTTGCCTTACAAAACCTTCCACTTGTGAAATGGTGATTTGAGTTTCGTTTTGATAATAATAATTTACAACAGTATTTACAACTTCCTGAGGCGAAAGCATTTTAGTGTTCATTGCAAATGACAGACGCGAATGAAATAAAAATTTTTCGTCAGTATGCGAGGCATCTTCATAATCACCAAAGTGTTTTAGAAGATGTGAACAAAAATAATCAAGTTGTTCCAAACATTCGGTTCTTGATGTTGGCCAAACAAATTTTTCAGCATCAATAGTTCCAATGGTAGTGATTTTTGCATTTTTAATTTCGTCTAAAACATCATTTATGTTTTTAGAAAATACTTTAGCATCAGGAATCGGAACTTGTCCTTTATATTTTAACCGATTATCATGATCAAAATTCCACTGATTTCCTAAAGGAGCGTCACCTAACATCAAAACGTTGTGTTTTTTGCGCATCATGCGATAGAAAGTTTCCATCAACAGCATTTTTTT
>JACMPO010000247.1 GCA_014377455.1 Flavobacterium sp. | reverse complement strand
GGATGCGGCACCGTAACTCAAGTAGTATGGTTGCTTAACTATCCTCGATATTTCACACCAAATGGTGACGGATATAATGAAACATGGCGTATTGAAAATCAAGAATTTGAAACCGATTTAACTGTATTTGTTTACGACCGATTTGGCAAACTTATTACTAATTTCCCAGCTAATTCTCAAGGTTGGGACGGCACTTACAACGGAAATTTAATGCTAGCAACAGATTATTGGTTTGTAGTAAACAGACATGATGGTCGCACCTTACGAGGACATTTTGCCTTGAAACGATAAACTTTGTTGTAAGAAATTAAATTTATAATAGCTAAAATCAAATCATTGATTCTATAAATACCGTGTTTCAAAAATATTTTGATGATGATTTTGATGCCCAATTATAATAAATCCAATCGCTCTAACCGTCATTGTATTGTTAAATGCAATACCAGTTCGAAGTAAATCGTCTTCAGAGAATGTTTTAAAAAGTAACAAAGTCGCATGCCGTACTGCAGATAATTCGGTTAATAAACTCATTATCGTTCGATTATTTCCCAATGCTATTTTGGCATAGTTATTTTCATCAAAACCAGGCAGAGCAGTAGCGTCATTACGAGCAAAACATAAGGCACGATAACTAAAAATACGTTCACAATCTATCAAATGCTGGATAATATCTTTAATAGTCCATTTACCTTCTGCATAAGCATAATCGTGTTTGTCCATAGGGATATCTTGTACAAATCTGATAAATTTATGAAGGGAAATTTCCAATTCTTCCAGCAAATTTTCGTCTGTTAAGGTTGCTAAATAGGGTTTGTACCAATCAGCATATTCAGTAGTTTGTAATTGATTTGCTCTCATATTTTATTTATTAGTTTTAAATTATTTTAATTTTAATTGCACTTATGCAGAATTTCTACTGGCATTTGTATTTCCAAACAACGAACGCATAACAAGCTTTTCGTAAGTTTCTAATAACTGATTGTGTTCGTTTTTACCTTTTTTTATCTCATTAATTTTCATCAAGGCATACTGCTGTATGGTCAATAAAGGTAATACAATATGTTCTCTCATTACGATCGATGCTTTTCCGTCGGGATAATTTTCCATTAACTCCTGATGATTTGCAATTTTTAACAACAATCTTTTAGTTTCCAAAAATTCGGTATAAATAATTTGCCAGAAGTCACCAAATTCCTCATCCTGTTTGATATATTGTGTAAGCGGAAAAAAACACTTGGCTAAAGACATCATGCTGTTTTCTAACAAAGTTCTGAAAAATAGCGAAGAATCAAAAAGCGATTGCACTTTTTCCCATTGATTAGTCGTTTCAAAATGCTTTAATGCAGTTCCAACTCCAAAAAATCCGGGTACATTTTGCTTCATTTGGCTCCAAGAACCTACAAAAGGTATTGCCCTTAAATCAGTAAACTGAAACGGAGCTTGCGCATTTCGTTTAGCTGGACGACTTCCAATATTAGTTTTAGAATAATAATTCATCGTACTCATTTGCTGTAAATAAGGGATAAATTTTGGATGATTTTTAAAACTTAAATATTTTTCATAACCTATAGAAGCAAGTTCGTCAATACATTTCTTATCTTCTTTGGACAAGTTATTTTCTTTTTCGTTAAACAATTTATTAGAAATTCCTGCACTTAACAAATTCTCTAAATTGTAACGGCATGAATCAACTATTCCAAAATTAGAGCTGATGGTTTGACCTTGAACGGTCAATTGAATTTCTTGATTTTCAATTTTTGAGCCAAGCGAGGCATAAAATTTATGAGTTTTTCCACCTCCACGAGCTGGTGGTCCACCACGGCCATCAAAAAATATCACTTTTATACCGTATTTTCGAGAGGTTTTCGTAATCGCTTCTTTCGCTTTATAAATTCCCCAGTTTGCCATTAAATAGCCACCATCTTTGGTTCCGTCAGAAAATCCTAACATCACGGTTTGTTTTTTTTCTCGATGTTTTAAATGTGACGCATACCAAGTATTAGTATATAATTGCTCCATTATTTGTGATGCATTTTGCAAATCGTCGATAGATTCAAAAAGTGGAACCACATCTACTGATGGATTTTCCCAAGAACATAATTTAAATAATGATAGGGTTTCTAGCACATTCAGCGCACTTTCATTATTACTAATAATGTATCGATTTGATCCAAGTTCGCCATTATTCTCTTGAATCTGTTTCATCGCAAAAATGGATTCAATGGTTTGCTTGGTTATTTCGTCATCAAATAAATCAGAAGAAATAGAATCTGTCAACTGTTCTAATATCTCAAATCGTTCCAAATCTGACAATTCAAAATAACCTTTTAAATTTGATTTTTTCACAGATAAATAATCAAAAATAGTTTTTATCACATTGTTATGAATATGACTATTTTGTCTAATATCTAGCGATGCAAAGTGAAAACCAAATAAAGTTACCTTATTAATTAAATCATTAATTTCATCTAAATATAACGATTGATGCACATCAATACATATCGATTTTATCTCTTGTAATTTATTTTGAAGTTCTGATAACGTAATGTAAATAAAACCATCTGAATAAAATACAGATCGATACAGTTTATTTTCTAGTTCCAAAATTAGGGTATCAATACCCGAAAAGGTGAGTTTTCGACGAAGTTTTCTGATGTCGTTATAATAACATTTCAAAATAGAAGTTCGCAGTCTATTTGCAACTTTCAAGGTAATTTCAGTAGTTACAAACGGATTTCCATCGCGATCTCCACCAGGCCAAAATCCTAAGTTTATAATTGAATTTGTAATAGATTTATTATGATAAACATTTTTTTGCAAAAATTGAATCATCTCACCAGAGGTTTGATAAAACACGTTTTCTAAATACCAAATTAAACTTGTTGCTTCGACAAAAGGGGAAGGTTTTTGTTTATTTATAAAGGGTGTTTTTCCCAGCTGTGCTAATAATTCCTTAATTTTATTATGGTTATTGGCTTTAATCTCGTTGGTCAAATCGGTTATAATTCCAAGTACCGATCCAGGATAAAATTGAGTTGGATGAGCAGTCAAAACCGTTCTGATTTTAAAATCAGACAAAAAGTCAAGTAACGCTTCACTCCTATTTTGATCTTCAACTTTATCTTTAATATCTCTAAGCGATCCACTTCCTTCCAAGTTATTTACAGTTTCAAATGCGGCATCTTCAATAGCATCAAAAAGTACTATTTGACGTTCGACATATTGTATAAACCGAAACATCAAACTTATTTTTTCGTCTTCTGAAACAAAGTCTAAATATTTCTTTGAAAAAGAATTTACGATTTCAACAGGCGTCATGTTTTGTTTTAACCCAACATCACACATATCTGTAAAAAGAGGTAGTAAAACGCCTGTATTGTTTATTGCATCAAATGGAAGCGTAATAAACATACTGTTGTAAATGTAATATTTAGATAATACATTTTGATTAAATCGTTCAATTTTTGGGAGCGTGTACATTGATTGTTTTTACGAATTTAATTAAATAAAAGATAATATTCGCAATACTTTAGTACTAATTTATACAAAAAAAACCTCAAGCAAAACTTGAGGTTTTTTAAAAATTATTTAAATAAAATATTAAATATCTTTAAAAATTGTATGCATCAATCGCTTTTTATCGTTGATACTTTCCTCTAAGGAAATCATAGTTTCTGTTCTGTAAACTCCTTCGATATCATCTACCATAAATATTACATCCTTAGCATGTTTTGTATCTTTTGCACGAATTTTACAAAATATATTAAATTTACCTGTAGTTACATGAGCCACAGTTACAAAAGGAATATCATTTATTCTTTCCAAAACAAACTTGGTTTGCGAAGTGTTGTTCAAGAAAACTCCAACATAGGCAATAAACGAATATCCAAGTTTCTCATAATCCAAAGTTAATGTGGAACCCATAATAATCCCAGCATCCTCCATCTTTTTTACTCTTACGTGAACAGTTCCTGCTGAAATTAACAATTTTTTTGCAATATCGGTAAACGGAATTCTTGTATTGTCAATTAACATATCCAGGATTTGGTGGTCGACCTCATCTAAACGGAATTTACTCATAAGTATTAAATTTAAAGTGTTGTTTTAATTATAACGCAATATAAATAGATTTAATTTAATAAAAAAAGAATTATGTTAAACTTTTACTAAACCATTAACAATTTTTATATGATTATCTAAACAAAAATTGACAAGCTCACCTATTTCAGGTTTATTTTTAAATTCATCAGAATATAATTTTCCTTGTGCATCGTACTGATAATGTCCATAAAAACCATCCAAATTTCCGATTCTAGAAAAATATGCATTGAATACTAATTTTTCATCTACAAGCTCTTCTTTGTATTGCGATGCAAAATTCGTAATTATTTCATTACCATCATAATTTATTTTGATATTTTTATATATAATATCATAAAATGTTACTTTATTTTGAGGAATTTGCAGATAAAGTGAATTTTCATTAGAAACTACATCGTTTTCGCTAATATAGTTTAAACCCGAAAGCATCGCAATAAATATAAATTTTCTGGTTAATTGTCGATTGTAATCATTTGTAAAATGGCCGGCTTCAAAAAGAATAGTAGGCACATTTAGAGTTTGAAAAGTGTCTCCAACACAATTCAAATTAAATGAATCATCAAATCGACCTACTTGACCCGGAAGATACTTTTGCAAAACAGCATTCATAGCTACAATAACATTTATAGCTTTAATTCGTGTACTGTTTACATCTCGATTTTCATTAAATGATGGCGCTAAAAAAGAAACCGTTGCTGGTTTATTTGAATTTCCTACCCCAAAAATGCTTCGCTGATCATGGAGATTGTAACAAAAATTAGGTTTAAAATCATCAAAAACTTGACGTAATATTTTGCTTTCGGGCTGTGATAAAATTTGTGCATCGCGATTTAAATCAATTCCATTTGCATTTTCACGAGTGTATAAAAAAGCACCATCTGGATTTACCATTGGAAGAAAACAAAACGTAAATGCATCTAGAATTTTTGCAGAAAAATCTGATTTGGATTTCAAGAAATTTAGAAAATCGAATAAGGCTTTAGTCGTTGTACTTTCATTTCCATGCATTTGCGACCACATGAAAATTTTAATTTTTCCAGTACCAATTTCTAATTTATAAATTGGTTTTTGCAATACAGAATAACCTATAATTGAGACATTATTAGTTAACTTAAACTTGATTAATAATGGTTCAATTTCCAATAATGTAATGTATCGTCCAAACAAAGTTTCTTCTTTACATCGATCAAAAATTATATCGTAATTCATAGTATAAATTTCTAATTACAAAAGTAAACAACTTTAAAATTACAATTGTAAACTCTGTTTTGCGATTAAAATTTACTTTTGTAAACACAAAACATATGAATTGTTTGCAAGTCAGTTAGGGCAATTTACAAACTATTTACATTTATAAATTTCATAAATTAAAATACTTAAAACCAGAATTATAAATATACTTATTTGAAGTTATATATTGATAATTAAACCATTTAAATTTAAGTTTTACAATTGTAAATTAGTTGTTTTAATTATATTTGTTTACATTTGTAACATAAATTATAATTGTAAATTCCAATGATAAATACTGATGATTTTGTGAAGCGTTTGGAATCAATTTTTGATTTATACGGACTTTCCTCCTCTTCTTTTGCAGATAAAATTAGTGTACAACGATCAAGTTTATCTCATCTTCTTTCAGGACGAAATAAACCTAGTTTAGATTTAATTTTGAAAATTATTGACGTTTTTCCCGAGGTAGATTTATATTGGTTAGTATCTGGCGAAGGCAATTTTCCAAAAAATAATTTAGTTGAAAATTCAAAAATAAATGAGGAATTAAAATTGAGTGTTCCTACTCTTCCATTTCAAAAAGAGGAAAATAATAGTCAGAAAAAAGAAATAGAACTTGTCAAAACTATTTCTGAAAAAGATCAAATTTTAACTGTTGACGTAAAAAAAAATACAGACAAAAAATTAGAACGAATTGTTTTATTTTACACTGATGGAAGTTTTATTGAATATTTATCATAACGATATTTCAAACACATTTTGAAAATAAAAATTGACCCATGCATAGTAAGTTGATAAAATTTTAATTTGCATTAAAACCGTATTCAGGATTTTTCCCTTTTACGTTTTTAAAATGTTGCATCAGAATTTTCATATCATCGTTAAAATTACCAGAAAGGTATAAGGGAATTCCAAAGTTTACTTCTTTTTTTCCATAATCAAAAGCAACAGGAATTATAGGAACTTTTGCTTTTAAAGCGATGTAATAAAATCCAGTTTTAAGTTGTGTGACTTTTTTTCGAGTTCCTTCTGGTGAAATGGCTAATCTGAAAGTTTCTTTTTTATCAAAAATTGAAACAATGCTATCTACTAAATTTTTTCCGCCCGACCGATCTAAAGGTTCACCACCCACACTTTTGAAATAATACCCGAAAGGAAATACAAATAATTCTTTTTTTGCAACAAAGTTTATTTCTGTTTGAAGAATTCCTCTTGAAAAAATTCCTATAAAAAAATCTAAATTAGAGGTGTGTGGAATAACCACTAGCACTGATTTTTTTACAGTCTCATCAATGTTACCAACAATTTTCCATCCCATAATTTTACAAAAAATAAATTTGTAAAGTGTTTTTTTCATTTACAGATTTTGTTTAGATTTAGCATTATTAAAAACATCCGAAATTAATTAAATGTTAGCAAAAATATTCAGTTATTTTATTCCTGTAAATGTTGTGAAAAGAAATTCTGCAATAAGCACTGCTTTAGAAGTAACTTGGAACAACGGAAAATTGGTTTTAGATTCAAAAAATACCAATTATTCCTACGGAAGTTTGCAAAGTATTTTAAGAAAAGGTCTTAGATATATTGGTTTTGAACGTATAAAAAAATTCAATTCTATATTAGTATTGGGAGTTGCTGGTGGAAGTGTAATCAAAACTTTAGTTGACGAGATAAAATATAAAGGGAAAATTACTGGAGTAGAAGTTGATGCCGCAATCATTACAATAGCAAATGAATATTTTAAGTTGAATGAGGTTAAAAATTTAGAAATTATAATTGATGATGCTTTTGAATATGTACTTAAAACCAAAGATAAATATGATTTAATTATCATTGATATCTTTCAAGACATGGTTATGCCAAATTTTCTTTTTGAAGATTTTTTTATCAATAGAATTAATTTTTTGATAAATCCAAATGGCTTTATTTTGTTTAATACAATGGTAATTTCCGAAAAAGACCGCATCAGGAACCTCGATTACAAGAAAAAATTCAACAAAAATTATTCGCTAAGAATGTATCCAAAAGTAGAAGATCACAATGAACTTTTTACTATAAAAAAACTGAAATAATATTATTCCTTAATCACCTTTACATTTTTTACTAAACCTTGGCTAGTAATTTTAATAAAATAAATTCCACTAGCCAGATTACTCATATCCAGTTGTACAATATTATCATTACAGCTTTTAGTGGCAACTACCTGACCTAAAAGTGTTGTAACAGCAATAGTACTTATAGTGGTTTCATTTTCTATAATTAAATCATTTTTTGAAGGATTAGGATAAACTTTAATATTAGTTAGACTATTTTTTTGAGTACCCAAAGGCAAAGGACTAAATTTTACTAAAAACGGATTGGTGGTTGCATTATCATAAAAATTCCCATTCTCAACTCCTGCGCCATAGTTTCTGTAAGTTCTGAAAGCTCCTGGGGTAGCTATACCATTATCACTTGCTGTAGTTCCAAAAAGGTATATATTATTGTCGTTATCTAATAAAAGTGACGTTTTCGAATATATGTACTCTAGCCTATCGCCACCAAAATAACTTCCCCAGCTTCGATTACCATCAAGTGTAAATTGTGCAAAAAATAAATCATATTTATTAGTATTTTCACCTTCTGTACCATAGTAAGCACCACAGCCTGGACAAGGAATAGAATTAGAGTGATTTTCCATATAGGAGCCTGGAGTTGCTATATTTGTAGTGCTTAAAGTATTTCCTGCAACAAAGATTTTATCGTTTTTTATTTCCAATCCGGAAATATCATCCCGCAATTCACCACCATAGTAAGTACCCCAAACTCGGTTTCCATTAAGGTCGAACTTAGCTAAAAAACCGTCCTTAGCATCGGAGGAAATATAATTATAATCAATAGACTGAAATGGCACATATGCACCACCCGATTTGTTATTTTGAAAACAACCTGGACTTGCTATACCAGTAGTTGCGGTGGTTGTACCTGCTATGTATAGAAAATTATTGTAATATTGTATATTTAAGATTAAAGTTAATCCTCCATTGGATAATGGTGGACCAAAATAGGTACTCCACAACCGTTGCCCTTGACTAGAAAATTTACTTATATTAGCCACAGCAAAATTTGCAGTTGGAATAGCACCATTTAAACTTTGAAAACAATTTGGAGTAGCATAATAATTGCTGGGTACTACCCCTGCCGGATTAAGTTGTGTGCCCGTAACATAAATATTATCTGATGCATCCACCACAATTTTTATCACATAATATGTTAAAATATCATTATTATTACCGTAATAAGTTGCCCACAATAAAGTACCGTTTGGGTCGCGCTTTTCTATTGCGTAGGTAGAAATTGTTGTATCAAAAGCGTTTAGAGTAACAAAGCTATCGCTAGGAGATCCAATAGTGTAGCTGTTCCCAAGTGAATCATAAACTGGAATTATAAAACCACCATCTCCAAAAGTGTTTTGATAAATATACTTACCATAAACTTGACCACCCGCTGGTGTAAATTTAGCCTCATAAAATCTGGTGTTTATTGTAGTTGTTGGAGCTTGTGTTATTAATCCGTTTGGGTTTGGGTTGTAATGGTCTGACGGTACTGTACTACCATAAATATAAACATTATTTTGAGCATCACATCGGATTGCTTTAATAGATTCGGAATTTGATATATTTGAAAGATTGGAATAATCAAAACCTGAATATATATAGGTACTCCACAATAGGACTCCTTGGGGTGAAAATTTAGCAAGAAATGATGCATTAGTAACGGTTTGCGATGATAGATCTAAAAGTAGTGCAGTTTGATGTGCTCCAAGGGTTGTAAAATGATTATCAGGATTGTTATAGTAAGAAGTAGATGCGTTTTGACCTGATACTCTACTACCCACATAAACATTACCATCCCTGTCTATCGCTGAACAACTATATTCAAAATTATAACCTCCAAAATAAGTTCCCCAAGCACGAGCATAGTCAAATTGTGCCAATGCAAAACCGCTGAACAGCAGTGAAAAAAGCAGTACTATTTTTTTCATTTTTTAACTAGTTAATAAAGTTAAAAAAACCAAGAAATTAATAATTTAAAACTTGGTTTTTAAGGATATTATAAAATTATAACTACAAATTTTCAATTGACAATAATGAATCTCCGTTTGGTAATGTAGACCAAGTTGCTTTACTTTGGACAGATCCTGTACCAGAAGTTATATATGTATTTGGAATACCAAAATTGTTAATTACGGTTGGATTTGTAGAATTTATCACATTATTAAAAGCACCAAGTGTTGCATCTCCGATGAATCTTCTATCATAAGTAGGATTTGTAAAGTCGGATACACCATTAGAATTAGGCCCTGAAGCATAAATCCAAAGTCCAGCCCAATAAGCTGTACCGCAGTTAGATTGTACATCAGCAGGTGCAGAATAAGTTACAGGATAAGGAGTTGTACCATTATATTTAGTAACGCGCCATAAATCTGGCTTAAAGGATAACGGAGTTGAATTTTCATAATTAAGGTAAATTGCCTCATTTGGTGGTGATGTTGCAGTAAGTTTTTTTGCCACGGTACCAAAAACACCATTCGGCGCTTTATCAAACATTCTTATATCTGGGTTTGTAGAATATTGCGGTTGTGCACAAATAAGACTAATATTTATATCATGTCTGGTAGAATTATTCCTAATAATCAACTGGGGTTGGTAGGGAGCAACAGCTTGTAAATTAATTACTTTAGCATTTTTTGAAATGGTGTTTGTATTAATTTCAGTACTGGCATTAGAACACGATAAAAAAAATATTCCCACTAATATGGTGGCAATAAAATGTGGCAATTTGAATTTACTTTTCATAATTTTTAATTTAAAATAGTTAGGATTAATAAAACATAAACCTGAAAAAAAAAATAGAAATTACAAATTTTTATAAAATTTTAACTAATATTTAACTATTCTTGCTAATACTATCACAAAAAGTTCTTGCCTTCTCTAAATCTTCTAGTGTATCAATTCCAATTCCAATATGCATAGTTTCGACCATTTTTATTCGTTTTCCAAATTCTAAATATCTTAATTGTTCCAGTTTTTCTGATGCTTCGAGACTTTTCATAGGCAAAGAATAAAAATCTAAAAGTGCTTTTTTCCTGAACGCATAAATCCCGATATGTTGAAAATAACGAACCCCAACATTTTGTTCCCTAGGATACGGAATAACCGATCGCGAAAAATACAAAGCAAAATTATTTTGATCTACTACAACCTTAACGTTGTTAGGATTATTTATTTCAACTTGGTCTGAAATTTCGCGCATTAATGACGCTAAATCGATTTGGCAATCAACATCTGAACTAAAAGTTTCTACTAATTTTTTTAGGGATTCTGAATCAATAAAAGGTTCATCCCCTTGAACATTTACAACTAAATCTACCTCTAAATTTTGAATGGCTTCGGCTATTCTGTCACTTCCTGATTCGTGATTTTTAATCGACATTATTGCCTTTCCTCCATTTGAAATTATTTCATCAAAGATTATTTCAGAATCGGTTACAACAAAAACATCATCGAATAATTTTGTTTCTTTAGCAGCTAAATAAGTTCTGGTAATGACCGTTTTTCCACCCAAATCTTGCATTAATTTTGCTGGAAAACGAGTTGAAGCATATCGAGCTGGAATGACGGCTATGATTTTCATATTATGGCTTTACAAAATCAAAATTTACTAACCAATTAATTCCAAATTTATCGGTAAACATTCCAAAATAAGCATCCCAAAACGTATCAGACATCGGCATTTTAATAATACCACCAGCTGAAAGTCCATTAAACAAATGATCTGCCTCTTCTCTACTTGCAGCATTAATAGACAACGAAATATTATCGCCCATTTTTACAACATCGTTTGTTGCATTAGTATCACTTCCCATCAAAATTGTATCGTTCCCAATAGGTAAAGAAATGTGCATAATTTTATCTTTATCACCAATTGTTATTTCTAATTGTCCCTCAGCTTGTGGCATATCGCCAAATCTTCCTACATATGGAAATTCTCCCCCAAAAACAGATTTGTAGAATAAAAATGCTTCTTCACACTGCCCGTTAAAAACTAAATAAGGATGTACTGTAGCCATTTAATTGATTTTTTTTTCTTGTTATGAATTCAAAAGTACGCTATTTTGTTTAAAAACTTTTACGGAATTTGTAATTAATAAAAACTGAATTTTATACATTTATAATTACGTTTGATTATAGTTTTTATCTATCAAAATTATATATTTCTATTAGAATTAATTATAAATTTACCAATCAAAACACTAAAATTATGGAAAATAATAATGAATCTCAAACTTCATACAATGTAAATAAAAATGCTAATGAAGCGGGAAAATGTCCTTTTGGTGGCGATATGCCGGGAGGACCAATAAATATGGAACATGCCAAGATTAAACAAATGAACAGCAAAGGACCTATCAATAAAGATTGGTGGCCTAATCAGTTGCGTTTGGATATCTTGCGTCAACATTCAAACTTGTCCAACCCTATGGATAAAGATTTTGATTATGCCAAAGAATTCAAATCGGTTAATTTGGGTGTATTAAAAAATGATCTTTTCGAACTTATCAATACCTCACAAGATTGGTGGCCAGCTGACTACGGAACTTATTCTGGATTTTTTATTAGAATGGCCTGGCATAGTGCAGGAACTTACCGAACTGCAGATGGTAGAGGCGGTTCTGGCAATGGAAGTCAGCGGTTTGCCCCTTTAAACAGTTGGCCTGACAATGCAAACTTAGATAAAGCAAGATTATTGCTTTGGCCCATTAAACAAAAATATGGTAAAAAAGTTTCATGGGCAGATTTAATGATTCTTGCTGGAAACTGTGCACTGGAAACTGCTGGTTTCAAAACATTTGGTTTTGGTGGTGGACGAGTGGATACCTGGGAACCACAAGAAGATATTTATTGGGGTTCTGAAAGAGAATGGCTTGCAGACAACCGATATTCTGGTGAAAGAGATTTAGAATATCCATTGGCGGCAGTACAAATGGGATTAATTTATGTGAATCCAGAAGGACCAAACGGAAATCCAGATCCATTAAAATCTGCCATAGACATAAGAGAAACATTTGCAAGAATGGCAATGAATGATGAAGAAACTGTCGCACTTATTGCTGGTGGTCATACACTAGGAAAAACTCACGGTGCCGCTGACCCTAGTAAATATATTGAATTTGAACCCGCTGCTGCAGGAATTGAAATGCAAAGCCAAGGTTGGAAAAATAATTTTGAATCGGGTAAAGGAATTCACACCATTACGAGTGGTCTTGAAGGTGCGTGGACCTCAACTCCAAATAAATGGAGTCAAGATTACTTCAAAAATTTATTTGGTTTCGAATGGGAACTTACTAAAAGTCCCGCTGGAGCACACCAATGGAAACCTGTAAATAACGGTGGTGCAGGTACAGTTCCAGATGCTCACGATCCATCTATAACGCATCAACCTTTTATGTTGACTACCGATTTAGCATTGCGTTTTGATCCTGCTTATGAAAAAATATCGAGACACTTTTTAGAAAACCCAGAAGATTTTAACGATGTTTTTGCAAGAGCGTGGTTCAAACTTACCCACAGAGACATGGGACCAAAAGCTTTATACTTAGGTGCGGAAGTTCCCGCAGAAGACTTGCTGTGGCAAGATACCATCCCTACGCCTACTTATGAAACAATAAATGAGTATGATACTGATGTTTTAAAATCAGTACTTTTAAATTCTGGTTTATCAATTTCAGAATTAGTTTCTACAGCTTGGGCCTCGGCATCTACATTTAGAGGATCTGACAAACGAGGTGGTGCTAACGGCGGACGATTACGACTGGCTCCTCAAAAAGATTGGAAAGTAAATAACCCAAGTCAATTAGAAAAAGTGTTAGCGGTTTATGATACGATAAAAAATGATTTTGATGCATCACAAACAGAAAATAAAAAAGTTTCCATCGCTGATTTAATTGTTCTAGGTGGTTGTGTTGGTGTGGAACAAGCTGCAAAAAATGGTGGTTATAATGTAACCGTTCCGTTTCGTGCTGGGAGAACCGATGCTTCGCAGGATCAAACCGATATTGAATCGTTTAGTGTATTAGAACCACAAGCTGATGGATTTAGAAATTATTCTAAAACAGAATTTACCGTTTCGGCTGAAGAGTTATTGATAGATAAAGCTCAATTATTAACTCTTACGGCACCAGAAATGGGTGTACTATTAGCTGGAATGAGAGTTTTAAATACAAACTTTGATGGGTCGAAAACGGGAGTATTTACTAGTAGAACAGAAACTTTATCGAATGACTTTTTTGTTAATTTGCTTGATATGATGACTACATGGAAAGCGGTTACTGAATCGAGTGAATCGTTTATAGGTAGTGATAGAAGAACTGGTGCTATAAAATGGATAGGTACAAGAGTAGATTTAATATTTGGGTCTAACAGTGAGTTGAGAGTCATTGCCGAGGTTTATGCTTGTGATGATGCTAAAGAACAATTTGTAACTGATTTTGTGAAGGTTTGGAACAAGGTGATGCATTTGGATCGATTTGATTTAAAATAAATGGATTATGTATTGTTTAAAAAATCCTGATTTCTTATTTGAAATCAGGATTTTTGTTTTGAAATATGTTTAGGATTATTGTAGGTATTTGTAAATGCGTTAGGGATAGTAGTGGAAATCCTTTTTTTTTCTTTTTAAAAAAAGATTGAAACGAATAGCCCGACCCGAAGGGAAACGCCCAATTTCTTAAAAGCTCATTAGGTTTAGATTTATTAATTTGATGAAAATTTAAGAGAATTAAAGGCTGGTGTAAGGTTATGGATAACTGTGGTTGTGGGGACGTTTATTTAATTTTAGTGTAGTGTTATTTCCTAGCGGTCGAACTTTTTGCAGCTAAAGGCTTATTTAGTTTCTGAGTATTACATTTTGTCTGCTAAGGGTGGATGTAGAGTTGCTAAGGGTTACTATTTAATTTCTAACGCACACTATTGAACTGCTATGGGTGGATGTAGGGTTGCTAGGGGTTACTATTTAATTTCTAACGCGCACTGTTGAACTGCTAAGGGTGGATGTAGTGTTGCTAAGGGTTACTATTTACTTGCGGGAGGGTACTATTGAGTTGCGTAGTTGTTTTTTTATTTTGTTTTTTAGTTATTTAGATTTGCGCTTACTTTAGCATAGCTAAATAGTTGTTGTTTTGTTTTTTCTTTTTTGTAAAAATTACTTGATATTTTGGCTATACTGATTACTTTGTCATAGATTTCGTTGAATGCTGTGATTGCTTCGTCGGTAATTTCTTTTCGAGTTCCTTTGAATGTTTCTTGGTCGATGTTTGCGGTTTTTAAAACTGTGGCGTAACTAACTATGTTATTTATTGTAATTTCGGCTGTTCCTTTTGTAACGATTTCGGTTTTTAAAATAGAAGTCATATTAGTTTTGAACTGAAATAATAAGTTTACTAATCCTTCTTGGTCTCCTTTTTGAGCGATTTTATGATAATCGGTAAAACCTAGATTTTTTAGAATTTCTGTTTTTTGGATTGAATTATCTTTAAAGTCTTCTTCTACTTGCACTTTAAATTCTGCTAAATCAATTAGTGCTTGTTTTTGAATGCCAAGTACTATTTGGGTTGCATCTCGCAGTTGTTTTGCGGCATCTTTTCCTAAATATGTTTCGGTTGTGTTTTTAATATGGGCTTCTAAATCTTCAAAAAATGTGTTTGCCCAAGTGCTTCTTTTGGTTTGTAAAAATGTTTTGTTTGCGATTGCATTTTCGATTATTATTGCTGTTGCAGTTAACATTTCGATGTCTTTATTATTGTATTTTCTTTTTACTGTGGTTGCCATAATTTGAATTTTTAAAGGATTGATTTACAAATATATTTAATTTTTTTTATTTTTAAGCAGGGTTTTTTGTTTGTAGAAGATTTTTTGTTGTGTGATGTAATTATTCTTGAAACTTTGCAAGTATATTTTGAGTCAACTTCGATTTTGGAATGTTGTACAGCGATACTTATTCTTTAATTTCACCCTCAAATATATTATATTTTGTTTACATTTTTATATTTTTTTAGGCTCGGTTTGTTGCGTTAGGGATAGTAGTGGAAATCCTTTTTTTTCTTTTTAAAAAAAGATTGTAACGGATAGCCCGACCCGAAGGGAAACGCCCAAAAACTTTTGATTGCATTTTAGGGCATTAAAAATTGGGATTTGGGTTGGCATTGCATTTATATTTACGGTTGGATAATAATTTGTAAATTTGCCTAACAAAATAAAAATAATAAACTATGAGTTCATTTGATGTGGTCATTATTGGGTCGGGACCTGGAGGTTATGTTGCGGCAATTCGTTGTGCGCAATTGGGTTTTAAAACAGCAATTATAGAAAAATATGCTACTCTTGGTGGCACTTGCCTTAATGTGGGGTGTATTCCCTCGAAAGCACTTTTGGCATCGTCACATCATTATGAAGAGTTGCAGCATTTTGCCGATCATGGTATTGAAGTTTCGGGCGAGGTAAAAGTAAATCTTGAAAAAATGATTGCTCGAAAGCAAGCGGTTGTGGACCAAACCTCAGGCGGTGTGAAGTTTTTGATGGATAAAAATAACATTACGGTGTATCAAGGCGTTGGAGCTTTTGATGATGCTACACATGTAAAAGTTTCGAAAGCAGATGGAACGTCGGAACTTATTGAAGCTAAAAATATAATTATTGCTACGGGATCTAAACCCGCAAACTTGCCTTTTATTACGCTAGATAAAGAGCGGATTATTACCTCGACCGAAGCTTTAAAATTGCCTGAAGTGCCTAAACATTTAGTAATTATTGGTGGTGGCGTAATAGGAATAGAATTAGGACAGGTGTATTTACGATTAGGAGCGCAGGTATCGGTTGTTGAATATTTAGATAGAATAATTCCCGGAATGGATGCCGGTTTGAGTAAAGAATTGACCAAGGTTTTAAAGAAACAAGGAATGAAGTTTTATGTTTCACACAAAGTAAAATCGGTAGAGCGCAAAGGCGATGTCGTGCAAGTTCAAGCCGAAAATAGCAAAGGTGAAACGATAACTTTAGATGGT
>JACMPO010000246.1 GCA_014377455.1 Flavobacterium sp. | reverse complement strand
TCTTGTCTCGTTAAAAAAAACGAGACAAAATTTCCATTTCAATCGGGGCTATTTAAGTTAATCAATAACTAATTTTTGTATTTAAATACAACATTTTCTTATTTTTGACCAAACTTTAAACTTATGAAACTAATTTATTTATTTTTACTATTCAGTACCTTTTCATTAGTTGCACAAACCGATGTTGAAAGAGCCGAAAAGTTAATGAGTCAAAAAAAATATGTTGAGGCAAAAATAATTTTAGAATCCTATATAAGGATGCATCCAAAAGATCCAAAAGCCATTGAAAATCTTGGCGATATAGCTGGACTAGAACACAAATGGTCTGATGCAATCAAGTATTATAAAATACTAAAAACTGATTACCCAAAAAACGCCGACTACATTTACAAATATGGTGGTGCTTTAGGAATGAAAGCAAAATCGGTCAATAAGTTTAAAGCAATGGGAATGCTGGACGAAATAGAACAGTCGTTTTTAACAGCTTCCAAACTAGATTCAAACCACATCGATTCGCGCTGGGCATTAGTAATATATTACTTAGAAGTGCCCGGAATTTTGGGTGGAAGCGAATCAAAATCTCAAAAATATGCTAATCAATTGGAACATATTTCTCCTGTAGATGGTTATCTTGCAAATGCTTATATAGATGAGTATTTTAAACGATACAAAGAGGCTGAACGTAATTATGTAAAGGCAAATGAAATTGGTAAATCGAAAGTAACCTTTAAAAAACTGCATGATTTTTATTTGTACAAATTAAAAGATGCCGAAAAAGCTAAAAAACTTAAAGAACAATTTGAAAAAACAGTTTAAAATAAGTTTCTTCAGCACCTCTATTTCAAAAATTTCTAAACCAAAATAATGAAAACACATTTTATAGCTATTGGTGGCAGCGCAATGCACAATCTTGCAATTGCATTGTTCAATAAAGGATTTGAAATTACAGGAAGTGATGATGCTATTTTTGAACCTTCAAAATCAAGACTTGAAAAAAAAGGTATTTTACCTTTAGAAATGGGTTGGTTTCCTGAAAAAATTACGGTTAATATCGATGCCGTAATTCTTGGAATGCATGCAAAGGCTGATAATCCGGAATTACTAAAAGCACAGGAATTAGGACTTAAAATTTATTCTTACCCTGAATTTTTATTCGAACAATCTAAAAATAAAACACGAGTAGTAATTGGAGGTTCACACGGCAAAACAACCATTACCTCCATGATTTTACATGTAATGCATTATCACAATATTGAAGTAGATTATATGGTTGGCGCACAACTTGAAGGCTTTGATACTATGGTTCATTTGACTCACGATAATGATTTTATTGTTCTTGAAGGCGACGAATATTTATCATCACCAATAGACAGAAGACCAAAATTTCATTTATATCAGCCCAATATTGCATTACTTTCTGGAATTGCATGGGATCATATTAATGTTTTTCCGACTATGGAAAATTATATTGAGCAATTTGAAATTTTTGTAAATCAAATTACAAAAGGTGGTATTTTAGTATATAATGAAGAGGATGAAATTGTAAAAAAAGTGGCAGAGCAAACTACAAATACCATTCGTAAAATGCCATATACTACGCCAAATTATTCGGTAGAAAACGGAATTACTTTATTAGATACTCCAGAAGGACCAATGCCAATAGAGGTTTTCGGAGCACATAATTTAAATAATCTTGCTGGAGCAAAATGGATTTGCCAAAATATGGGCGTAGATGAAGCCGATTTTTATGAAGCCATTGCAAGTTTTAAAGGAGCAAGCAAACGTTTAGAAAAAATTGCCGAAGGAAAAAATAAAGTAGCTTATAAAGATTTTGCACATTCGCCAAGCAAAGTTGCAGCAACAACAAAAGCGGTTAAAAATCAATATCCAAATAGAAAATTAATAGCTTGTTTGGAGTTGCATACTTACAGTAGTTTAAATGCTAATTTTTTGAAAGAATACCAAGGTGCTCTTGATGCTGCAGATGTTGCCGTGGTTTTTTACTCTCCAGATGCAGTCAAAATAAAACAATTGGACGAAGTATCTTATGATCAAATTTCACATTCATTTAAACGTGATGATTTAATTATTTATACGAATCCTAGTGATTTTAAAAATTTTCTGTTCAGTCAAAATTTTGAAAATTCTGCGTTATTACTCATGAGTTCAGGAAACTATGGCGGATTGAATTTTGATAAGGTAAAAGAATTATTTAATTAGATAATTAGAAAATATATTAAAACTTCTAGAAGTTTAAAGTTTCTTGAAGGTTATTTTTACTATAAGTAAAAAAATATTTCTTTATTTACATAAAAAACATACTAAAATGAAAAAAAATATTGCTCTTTTTTGTTCCCTCATACTATTATTATCGTCTTGTTCAAGTGATAATAATTATAATCCCCCCACAGATGATAGTAGCCAAATAGTTTTGACTAAAAAAATTATTAATAAAAACCTAAATGATAATTCGATAGTTAATATTACCGAATTTGAATACAACGGAAATAAGATTTCAAAAAGTATTAGTCAAAGTAATAAGATATTATATACTTACAACGGCGATTTAATAACAAACATCAAAATTTATGATTTGAATGATACTTTATTGTCTGAATATTTATATTCTTATCAAAATAATAATTTAGTAGAAACAATATATAAAATTCTAACGAGTAATGTTTGTGAAAAAAGATTGTATACCTACAATGCTAACCAGACTGTTAATTATATATATTATCAAGGAGATTTATTAACACAAAATACGTTATACAAAACAGGAGTGATTACTATTCAAAATGAAGAAGTTGTTTCTATAATAGGTCAGGACTATATAAATTCTGTAAGCCGTAATTCAACTTTCACTTATGACAATCAAAATAATCCAAGTAAAAATATTATTGGAATCGATAAGTTAAAAGTTGAATTGGACAGAGTGGGTGGGGTGTTTAAAAACAATATTTCAAATTCAACGGTTTATAATAATTCTCAGTATTTTAATACGGATTTTACATATGTTTATAATTTGAACGGTTATCCTGTAACAGCTAATTATTTTTTTAACGGAATTAATTTTAAGAACGAATATTTTTATTAACAATAGGTACTTCTTACCCTTGAAATACTCAAGAATTTCAAACCTAAACAAACAATCCTTAATAACCTGTTCGCCACCAGAATTGTGGATAAGAATTGGACGTTTTCTATTAGTAGCTTTTGACCTGTTGCGATACCTATATGAGGTAATTTTCCGTTAATCATCAAAGCTACAATTTCGCCAATTTTGTAATCATAATCATTTTCAGACGTATGCAATTTTGTTACTTTTCTTGTAACGAAAACTTTTAAATTTGTAAATCTTCTGTCATCAATATTTGTATCTATTTTTTTAAGCCACATTTTGCAGGATAGTTTGAAAAAATAGCTCTCTTAGTATTCATGAACTTCTTTTTAGAAATCAATCCCAACTTTATGGTGTTCATAAATTACAAAACAAGAGTAAACACCAATTATCACAGAATCATCGCTATTAGAATATTTTAAGAAACATAATCTGGAATATAAACTGTATGTTTATCAAAAATAAATATAGCTTCATATTATGAGTTTGGTTGAAATTTTTCGGATTTTAAATAATAAAAATTTTACTCTTTGCTGTAATTAATACAGTTTTATCAGACTTTTTAAAACCCAATGAAAAGCAAATAAAAAGGATAATAATTGAAAGTTTCATATATAGTTTTTTATTCTGACGAAATTCTAATCATTTTATTTTGAACTCTTTAAAAAAATAAGTTACTTTGTATTTTACAATCGCCAAAATTACTATGTACACACCAATCAACAAATGGGCTGAAGACGATCGCCCACGAGAAAAATTTCTACTTAAAGGAAAATCTGCCTTATCTGATTCCGAATTACTTGCGATTTTAATTGGTTCTGGTTCACGAAATGAAAGTGCCGTGCAATTGTGCCAGCGCATTTTATTTTCAGCTAATAATAATTTGAATCAATTAGGAAAACTTTCAATTAAACAACTCACTGAATTTAAAGGAATTGGAGAAGCCAAAGCCATTTCAATTGCTGCAGCACTAGAGTTAGGGAGACGACGAAGAGATGAAGAAACGATCGAAATAAAAAAAATAACAAGCAGCAAATCGGTATTTGAAATCATGCAACCCATAATAGGCGAGTTGCCTCACGAGGAATTTTGGGTTTTGTATTTAAATAATTCCAATAAAGTAATTTATAAAACACAAATTTCTAAAGGTGGAATTACTGGAACCGTTGTAGATGTAAGAATAGTTTTTAAAATCGCTCTCGAGAATAATGCAACATCCATAATTTTGACACACAACCATCCGTCAGGAAAATTATTACCCAGCCAAGCCGATCAGGAAATTACAAAAAAGCTTAAATTGGCAGGACAGCAAATGGATATTTCAGTTTTAGATCATGTAATCATTACCGAATCTGGATTTTACAGTTTCAATGACGAAGGAATTTTTTAAGTATGAAACACATAACCGATATTTTTTTTGATTTAGATCATACGCTATGGGATTTTGAAAAAAATTCGGCTTTGGCATTGGCTAAAGTTTTTAAAGAAAACGAAATTAATGTAAATTTAAATGAATTTTTAATTCATTATGTTCCCATAAATATGAAATATTGGGAACTTTACCGCCATGAACAAGTTACACAAACCGAGTTGCGTTATGGAAGATTGAAAGACTCTTTCGACTTGCTAGGTTTTAAAATCGATAATGATAAAATTAATGCGATTTCAGAACAATACATTCAGTATTTGCCTCACTTTAATCATCTTTTTGAAGGCACAGTTTCAATATTAGAATATTTAAAACCAAACTATAATTTACATATTATAACTAATGGTTTTCAAGAAGTTCAGGCTGGAAAAATGAAAAATTCAGGGATTGATATTTATTTTAAAACCATTACAAACTCGGAGATGGCTGGAGTAAAAAAACCAAATCCTAAAATTTTTGAACTTGCTCTTAATTTAGCAAAAGTCAAAAAAGAAAATGCTATTATGGTAGGCGATTGTTTAGATGCAGATGTAAACGGAGCTTTAAATTTTGGTATTGATGCTATTCATTTTAACGAACATAAAATTGAAATCCCGAGTCATATTAAACAAATTAATCATTTAACAGAATTAAAAAAATATTTTTGATGCGAAAATTTAGCTTACTACTCTTAATTTCGACCATTTCGTTTGCACAAAATTTGAACGAATTTAAGTATGCCGTAGTGCCATCGAAATTTTCTTTTTCGAAAGAGCCAAATGAATTTAATTTAAAT
>JACMPO010000245.1 GCA_014377455.1 Flavobacterium sp. | reverse complement strand
TTACCAACTATTACTGGTCAATGTTCAGCTACGGTTACTGCTCCAACAGCAACAGACAATTGTTCTGGAACTATTACTGGTACAACTACTTCGCCTTTGACTTACAATACTCAAGGAACGTATTCAATCACTTGGACGTATACTGATGCTAAAGGAAATACTTCAACCCAAACACAATCGGTTGTAATTAATGATACTACTGCGCCAGTGGCAAATGTAGCTTCGTTGCCAACCTTAAACGGTCAATGTTCGGTTGTGCTTTCTGCGCCAACGGCTACTGATAATTGTTCGGGAACTATTACGGGAACTACAACTACGGTTTCTCCTGTGACTGCTTCTACAACGGTGACTTGGACGTATACTGATGCAAAAGGAAATACTTCTACGCAAACACAATCGGTGGTGATTCAAGGTAGCACCACTTATTATTTAGATGCTGATGGAGATGGTTTTGGAAATCCAGCAATTAGTATTCAGGCTTGTTCACAACCTCAAGGTTACGTTACAAATAATTCGGATTGTAATGATAATCAGTTACAATATTTAGATGCTGATAATGATGGATATGGTTCTACAACTTTGGTAGCATGTGGAGTTTTAAATAATATTGATTGTAATGACAATAACGCATCACAAAATGTTTTAAAAACATATTATTTAGATGCTGATGGTGACGGATACGGTAATCCAGCAACATCTACAATGGCTTGTTCTCAACCTATCGGATATGTAACAACTGGTACTGACTGCAATGATTCAAATGCAACAGTTCATCCTGGTGCTATAGATATTTGTTATGATGGATTAGATAACGACTGTAATGGTATTATTGACAATGTTGGTCAGCCTGGTGGATGCACTCCAAAATGGTCAATCGTAGAATCTACACTATGTGGTGTAACATTAGCAACTATTGATCAAGATGTTTATTCTACATTAGTAAGTGGTGCTCAGGGTTACAGATATAAAATTACGAACACTACAAACAATCAAATTCAATATGTAGATAAAGTTTTAAGAGTATTTAAAATTACTCAAATGACAACATTTGCTTTTAATACTACCTATAAAGTTGAAGTATCTGTAAAATTCAATAATATATATCAACCTTATAATCCAAACTTTTGTTATGTAACAACCCCAATTCCTTACACAAAAATTCAAAATTCTCAATGTGGAATTACGCTTACGGATATTAATACGATTCTTTATGCTGACTTAGTTTCATTTGCAACTGGTTACCGATTTAAAGTTACAAACAGTACTAATCCTAACGAAGTATATTTTATAAACAGAGTTACTAGAGATGTGAGAATGAGTTTATTCGCTGGAATTCATAGTAATACAACTTATAAAGTGGAAGTAGCTGTACAAAATACAGATGGAACTTTCTTACCTTATGGTGCAGTTTGTACAGTAAAAACTCCAGGTGGAACGGCTAAAATTGTTGCAGAGACAACTTCATATAATGAAGGATTCAAAGTAATGGCATCACCAAATCCATTTTCTGAAACTTTTACTTTAAAAACTGAAAACGCTTCTAATGATAAAATTGTCTTATCCGTTTACGATTTAACTGGACGTTTAATTGAAACATTCGAATCAGAATTGAGAAATTTAGATTCACTAGAAATTGGAGCGAATTATCCATCAGGTGTTTACAGTTTAATTGTAAATCAAAATAATGAAGTTAAAACCTTACGAATAATCAAAAGATAATTTTCAATATTCTAAATTAGAAAAGCCATACTTTAAAAAGTGTGGCTTTTTCTATTGCTATAAATTTTAATATAACTGAATTGATGAAAGCAATTTTATAAAGGAAGTTGCTTTTGGTCAAATAAATCAACCACATCTTCTACTCCAACTTGTAAATTCCAAACATGAAGTCCAAGTGATGCTGCAGTATCTGTATTTTCTTTTTTATCATCTACAAATAAAGTTCGCTTTGGAGATAAATCATATTTGTTAATTATTGTATTAAAAATAGCTGGATCTGGCTTTCGCAGATGCATTTCGTACGAATAAAAAACCTTTTCAAAACAATTATAAAAATCAGTATAAAATGAAATTCCAACTTTATGTTCAAACTTGCTAATATGGATTTCATCAGTATTTGTGAGTAAAAATAATCGATATCGTTGCGAAAGCATTTGTAAAAACTCCAGTCTATAAAGTGGAAACTCACCTATTATAGAATTCCAAGCCACTCTTATTTCCTCAAAACTTACCTTTGGAATATATTTCTGAAAAGTTTCTAAAAACTCTAATTCAGTTATTTTACCTTTTTCAAATAAATCATTTTGGGCAATTAATTCGTCGTTTGGTCCATTTAAACCTAATTTTATAAACGCTTCTAGTGAAGCTTCTTTTTCAAGATTGATAAAAATATCTCCAAAATCAAAAATAATTGTATTAATCATAATTATAAATTGTTAACAGTTCATCATTCAAAATTGTGCGTTTGTCACAATTATTATATTTCAAGATTGGAGCTTTTATTCCAAATTCTAAAACTGTTTTTCCAATAAAAACTCTGGCTTCATCCCATAAATTTTCGTCAATAAAAGTTTGAAGTGTTTTACTACCGCCTTCGATTATAACAGACTGAATATTTTCTTTAAGTAGTAATTCTGAAATTTGATAAGCTATATTCTTTGAAAAATTAATAGTATCGCTATTTAAAATAATAGTTTTTGCTTGATTATCAAAGATATGACTTTCTTTGGAAATTTTATTATTTTGATCTAAAACTATTCTGACGGGATTTTTGCCGTTCCAATCTCTAGTTGTCAAACTCGGATTATCGTCTATAACGGTTTGTGTTCCTACTAAAATAGCTTGTTCTTCACTTCTCCATTTGTGAACTAATTGCCTGGATAATTCATTTGTAATCCAAAATGGCGCTCTGTTGGTATTTTGATTTCTTAATGGAGCAATAAATCCATCTACAGTTTGAGCCCATTTTAAAATAATGTAAGGTCGGTTTTTTTCATGAAAAGTAAAAAATCGTTTATTAGACATTTTACACTCATGCTCCAAAACTCCCACAATAACTTCTATTCTATTTTCTATGAGTCTTTTTATACCTTGTCCAGCTACTTTTTTATTAGAATCAACCAATCCAATAACTACTTTTGGAATTTTATACTGTATAATTAAATCGCAACAAGGTGGTGTTTTCCCAAAATGACTGCAAGGTTCTAAACTTACATAAATAGTTGATTTTAATAAAAGTGACTTATCTTTTACTGAATTAATAGCATTTACCTCAGCATGATTTCCACCATATTTCGAAGTAAATCCTTCGCCAATAATAGTACCATTATATACAATAACGGCGCCTACTGATGGATTTGGCATCGAACTTGGCAAACCGTTTTTTGCCAATTCTAAACAACGCAATATGTATTTTTCGTTTGTATTCATTTTTAAAATCTACATCCATTTACAATTTAGAAACTACAAATCATCTAAAATCTTTTTAATATTTTTTGCAACTGCCTCAACAACTGGAACACTTACTGAATTTCCAGTTTGTTTATACAAATGTGAATTAGAAATATTGGGTATCAAGAAAGTTTCAGGAAAACCCTGAAATCGCAAACATTCTCGAGGTGTTAATTTTCTGAAACCAAATTCTGTTTTTACAAGAGGTACATTGTGTCCACCAGTTCCCATATTTGCTGTTAAAGTTGGACAAACATTCGATTTATTTTCTCGAACATACTGTCGTCTAAATTGATAGATTGTATTTTCAGACTTCATTTCTTCCTCTAACATTTTGTACATGTACCTGTCATTTTCATAATAAAATTTTTTTTCAACTTGATTTTTTTCTAAAACATCTTGAACACATTTAGTCAAGTCTTCTTTTTTAGGAAATTCAAATTCAAAACTATTTTTATTTAAAATTTTCTTATCGAAAGCAATTATAAAAATACGCTCTCTGTTATGCGGAATATTTCCGTAATCCTTAGTATTCAATACTTTATATTGGAATGTGTAATCTCTGTCGAGCAACGATTTTTCAATAACTTTTATCGTATTGCCTTTATCATGTCCAACCAAGTTTTTTACATTTTCCAAAAAAATAACTTTAGGTCGCATGGTGTCTACAAAATCTAGAATTCTGAAAAAATGATTTCCTCTATTATCATCAAATCCCTTTCGGTAACCCGCAACAGAAAATGGCTGACAAGGAAAACCAGCAGTAAGAATGTCAACTTTTGGAATTAAATCAATATCTAAACTTAAAACGTCACCTTCTATAAGTGAATGTTTAAAATTAGCTTTGTAAGTAATGCACGCATTTTTATCATATTCATTAGCCCAAAGTAACTTGAATCCTGAGTTTTCAAATCCAAGACAAATGCCACCAATTCCTGCATATAAACTTCCAACGGTGTGTTTTTTAATCATAAACTAATGCTTCACAAATTGAATTTGAAATTTAAATATTCGCTATATAATGTAAATTTAGATAAATATTAAAATTTATTTATTTCTATTTTTTGCTTCTATCCATTTTGACATGTATTTTGTACTTGCTAATTGTTGCGACTGAAGTAAAATTCCAACATAATTTTTTTTCCGATTCATTGTTATATTAACTTTCATACTATCGATTTTGGCAATAAATTTTTCTTGAAAAAGTACTTTAGAATAAAGTTTTTTCAAAATTTCAAATCCGTTTCCTTGCATTTTGTTCCAAACTGTCTCGTCTTGATATAATTTTGTTGCTTTTGCTACAAATTGCTCCACATTATTTTCCACAAAACCATTCCATGACAAATTTGCCTGCATTGACTCTGCTCCTATTACAGTGGTTACACTTGGCGTGCCACATTGCATAGCTTCTAAAAGTTTGCCTTTGATGCCTGCTCCAAATCGTAATGGCACGAGTACAACTCTAGCCTTTTTTACAACTTCAAAAGCATTTTCTGCTCTTTGCATAATGTAAAAATTATTTTTTGGTTTATGAAGTTGTAGTACTTTCTGTGAACAATATGCTCCATAAACTAGCATCTTAGCCTGAGGTAAAACTTCTCGAATTTTAGGAAAAATAGTTTCCGATAAATAAAGAACACAATCCCAATTTGGCTCGTGAAGAAAATTTCCAATAAATATAAAATCGCTCCGATGCTCGAAACTTGGTATTTCATCTTCAATTTTAGAGGCAAAAATTGGCAAATAATACAATAAATTTTCTGGAACTTGAAAAATACTTTTCAGTGTATCAATTTCAAATTCAGATACAAAAAGAGATACGTCACAACGATAAATACTTGCGATTTCTCTTTTTGCATAATCAGATTTGAACAAATCATCTAAAACAAAATCACGATTTTCAATTACCGCTTTTTGTCTTGACAATCTTAAAGAATGTAAATCTTCAGTATCCAAAATTCTTAATGCTTTTGGACAATTTTCAGATATACGCCAACCAAATTGTTCTTCAACCATAAACCGATCAAATAAAACAATATTGGGGTTTAGGTTTATAATAAAATGATTAAAAGTTTCAGAATTTAGTTCAATAATTTGAGTTGAAATTCCAAGCGAAATCAAATCTTCTGAGAATTCGAGATTTTGAGCCGTACTGGCAAAAGTTATAGTATATCCAGCTGACAAAAATAAATCTAGAAGTTGCATCATTCTATTTCCAGCTGCAGACGATTTTGGCTCTGGAAAAACAAAACCAATGACTAATAAAATTTTAGAATTTTGCATAATTTTAAATACTTTACAAAGAAAAGATTTATTTTTACATCAAATTAAAATTGTAGTAAAATGTTAGGACTAAAATTAGCAACCGATCCGCGTTGGGTAACCATAGTAGAGTCAAATATTGAAGAAATTCTAACCGATCATGCTTGGTGCGAACAAAAAGCGGCTACTAATGCAATAACAATGATTACTTATAATTCTGAACTTGAAGATTTAGTTACCGAATTACTTGAAATAGCTCGAGAGGAAGTCGAACATTTCCAAATGGTTCATAATATTATTAAGGAACGTGGATTAACACTTGGTCGTGAACGAAAAGATAACTACGTAAACGAGTTGTTTAAATTTCTGAAAAAAGATGGCAGTCGTAACGATGCTTTAATAGACCGATTATTATTTTCTGCAATGATAGAGGCACGCAGTTGTGAACGTTTCAAAACACTTTCAGAAAATATTACAGATGAAAAATTAGCTACTTTTTATCGCGATTTAATGATAAGTGAAGCTGGGCATTACACTACATTTTTAACCCTTGCTCGAAAATACGGAAAAGATAAAGTTACAGTGGATTCGCGTTGGAAGGAATGGATTGAGTATGAAGGAATTTTAATTACAAATTACGGAAAACAAGAAACCATTCACGGTTAAATTATTTTATTTCAATTGGTTTTTTAGATTTGATTTTTATAACAAAACATGGTTTGGTTTTTACCATATTAACTTTGTTTTCAGGAACAACTTCTTTAATAGTAATCAAAATTTTATCTGACAATTCTTCTATTTTTTGAACCTTAATTTTATAACCATCAGAAGGTTTTTCGCCCAGATTAACTAATATAAAATTAGAATTTTTAATATCATCTTTAGTGACATAAGGTTTGATCATTGCATCGCCCAACAGCATTTTAAATTCGTTTTCTTCTGAAATAATTTCATAAAATTGAAACGATCCGCCACCAAATTCGTCACCAAATAATACATCGTATAAAGGCTCAGAAACCATTGGCTTTTTGAGTGAACTACACGACGAAAATGCTATTATTAAAAGTAAAAGACTAATTTTTTTCATTTTTAAATTATATATTATTTATCGCTTTTTGATACAGCGCTTCATATAATGGTAAAATATTAGAAATATCAAATTGTGTTGCAACCGAAAGTGCCTTTTCTTTAAAAGTTGCAAGCGTTTCTGGATTTTCAAGAATTTTTAAAGCGTTATTTGCCATCTCATCTACGTTTCCTACATCGCTTAAATATCCAGAAACTCCATCAAAATTTACTTCTGGCAAGCCACCAGTATTTGTAGAAATCACAGGAACTCCCCAAGCCATTGCTTCTAATGCTGCCAAACCAAAACTTTCGGTTTCTGATGGTAGCAAAAATAAATCGGAATAAGATAAAATTTTATCAATTTCGTTGCTGTTGCCAAAAAAGATAACTTTTTCTTGAATTCCTAATTCTTCACACAATCGTTCAGCTTTTTCACGTTCTGGACCATCGCCTACCATCATTAATTTAGCTGGAATTGATTGTTGAATTTTGTAAAAAATTTTTATAATATCAGGAATTCGTTTTACTTTTCTAAAATTGCTAATATGCGTAATAATATATTCGTCTTGTTTTGCCATTATGGAACGTTCGCATTTTATCTCCGATTCATTTCGGGTTTTGCCAAGTTCAATAAAATTGGGAATTACATGAATATCTTTTTTTATGTTGAAAAGCTCATAGGTTGCTTCTTTTAAACTCTGTGAAACCGAGGTTACAATATCTGACTTATTAATACTAAAACTAACTGCAGTTTTGTAAAATGGATGATTTCCCACTAAGGTAATATCTGTTCCATGGAGCGTTGTCACCATAGGAATTTTTATCCCTTCATCTTTCAACATTTGTTTTGCCATATATCCTGCGTAAGCATGTGGAATGGCATAATGAACGTGTAATAATTCTATTTTATGTAGTTTTACAGTATCAACAAGTTTGCTAGAAAGTGCTAACTCGTATGGCTGATAATGAAATAAAGGATACTCTGGGACATTGACTTCATGATAATGAACATTTGAATTCATCAATGCCAATCGTACAGGTTGTTTATAGGTTATAAAGTGAATTTCATGTCCACGTTGTGCTAGTTCTAAACCCAACTCGGTTGCTACAACACCACTTCCTCCGAAGGTTGGATAACACACAATTGCTATTTTCATTGTAATTTTTTAATATAACGAAGGTACTTAAATTTTAGATTTTTATTTTACTAATTAAGGAAGTATTTCTAATGTTGAGCAATATCTTATTATTCAAATAAAACTTAGTATTGATTAAATTTTGATAAAGAAACTACTTACTATATTGAAAAATTAAATTTTACAAATTTTTATTACTAAAGGAAAACGGTAATAGATTTTCTATAGAATTTGATTTGTAAACTTCTCCTACTTCTCCCATAAAATAAATTTCAATTGGAGTTTGCTGTCTGTTTTCATATTCAGATAGCGATTGTCTGCAACTACCACAAGGTGGAATTGGAGCATTTGTTTGTGTAGTTTCGGATGCTGCAGAAACGACAATTTTCAAAATTTTCGCATCAGGATACAGAGCTCCAGCTTGAAAAATAGCAACTCTTTCAGCACAAAGTCCTGACGGATAAGCAGCATTTTCTTGGTTTGAACCCAATACTACTTTACCATTATCTAGCAAAATTGCTGCACCTACTTTAAATTTTGAATAAGGTGCGTAAGCATTTTTTCTGACTTCAATTGCCTGATTCATTAACGCTTGAATATCTTCTGATAATTCATTTCTATCCGAGAAACCCTCAAAACTGGTAGTGATTTTTATTTCTTTCATAAATGCAAAAGTTATTTTTTTAAGGAAAAAAAATCCAAATCTCTTTAGGAAATTTGGATTGTATATTGTGTTAGTTTGGTATTACAAATCATCATATTTATCACCAAAATTAAATGTAAGTGAGAAACGAAGTGTATTTTCCAAAGGACTTTTTATTTGAGAGGCATTAAATAAATAAGATACATCTACTCGAACCACATTATATTTAAATCCTGCTCCAAGTGAAAAGAATTTTCGTGCACCTTTCATTGGACTCTCATGAAAATATCCTAATCGCATTGAAAAGGAATCTTGGTAAGTATATTCAGAACCTACAGAATAGGTTACTTCTTTCAACTCTTCACTTAATCCTCCTGGAGCATCGTTAAACGATTTGAAAATTCCAGAGGTCCAACTTATGTTTTTATAATTATTATTATTTTCTGTTCTTTCTGAATCTGTCACAGTCCCATCGCCATTTAAATCCGGGTTTTGAGGGGTAGGAACTAATAACTTAGCAAACTCAACACTTACCGCTACTTTATTATACTCATCAAGTATAAAATCAAATCCACCTCCAAGTTTTAAATTTGCTGGCAGGAAATTTGAATTTGCGTCTAATTTTGTATTATCATAATTAATTTTAGGACCTAAGTTTTGAAAGTTGAATCCAAAACGATAACGACCATTGAAAGTATTAAAAGCTACTTCTTCTGATTGATAATATCCAGCTACGTCAACAGCAAAAGTCGAAGCAGGCTTAGAATCAGTATTGGCATCGGCAATTTTCAAGTTAGAACGAATATAACGTCCTGCAACTGCCATTGCAAAATGATCATTTAACTTTAAAGAGTACGAACCATCAAGAGCCAATTCATTTGGTTTAACTATATTAGCAGGATCATCAAAATTTTGACGCAATTCAATTTCCCCAAGTCCAAAATAGCGCAAACTTGCCCCAAAAGCACTTCGTTCGTTAATTCTGTTATAATAATTAACTTGACCTAGAGAAATATCGTTTACAAGTTGCGTTAAATATGGCGTATAACTGGTAGCAAAACCTTGTTTACTTTTGGCAAAAGCATATTTGGCTGGATTCCATTGTTGTGAAAATGCATCTGTAGAAGTTGCAACACCTTGATCAGCCATACCAGCCGAACGAGCATCGGCGGCAACTAGTAAAAATGGAACTCCCGTTGTAATAACTCTTTCTTGGGCTTTTATGAATTGTGCGGTTAAAATAAGCACAATAATTAATGCAATTTTTTTCATTTTCAATTTTCAAATAATTAAACAAATATAGTATTTTATTAAAGTATAACAAGTTTTTCTATTTTTTCTGACTTCTTGTTTGTTATGGTCGACTTGACTGTTAGCTTATAAATATAGACTCCTTTACCAATACTATCGCCAAAATCGTCTTTTCCATCCCACGAAACATCGCGCGATAAAAATCCTTCGTTAGTTACAAATTGGTTGATTGTTTTAACAACTTTACCAGTAATAGTTATTATTTGGACTTGCACTTCAAGTGGCTCGTATGGTTTATTATGTGTGAACCAAAACTGAGTATAATTTACAAATGGATTTGGATAGTTTAAAACATTTGTAAGCGTCACATCGTCATCGCCAACCACCAGAAACTGAATCTCGGAAGTAACAAAATTGTTATAAACGTCCCAAACTTTAAATGTTATGGTATGCAATCCTAACGCTAAATTTCTGAACGGAAATCTAATTTTCCCTTTGGTGTAATCGTTTAAAACGGTTTCATAATAATCGTTTAAAAGATAGGGTTTTGTAGCATCTCCATCTAAAATTGCAACAATATCGTGACCTATTCCACTGGCAGTGTTTATACCATGCTCATCAGTTACAAATGCCAAAAAATAGGGTGATTGATTTGTTATTCCTCCATTTACAAACGATTCATCATTCATATACAATCGTACTCGTGGTGGTGTTACATCTGCAACTGCATTTAAATTTAATCCGCCAACTTTTATGTCTAGATTATAACCTGATTTATCTAGCAAAAGTTGATCTCTTTTAGAATAAAAATTAATTCGTCCGTTTCCTACTGGAATTTTTATGTCTTTAGGAACTACAAAACCAAATTCAAATAAACCATTATTAACCGATGCATTTCCTCTAAAAATTGTTTCTCCAAGATTTGTAAAACTTATTGGCGGACTAAAACCATCATTATCAAATGTTGAGCGAGTGTAATTTTTATCAAAAATATTTACTGAAAGTTCGCCATTATAACTTGGTAATGGATTTCCATTTTCATCTTGAATTTCACCTGTTAATTTTATATAACTGAGTGCTTTAAAATCATCTATAGGTTGCGAAACCGAAACATCATTTACTTTAGTTAAGACAATTTTAGGTTTAGCAATTGCTAACATTAAAGCTGGATCGCCAAGAATAAAAACAACTTTAGTAGCCGAGTTGTTATTACTAGAATTTTTTGCTAATCGTAGAGCTTCAGCAATCGAAGGATAAGTATTTGATCCGTAAGCAAATAGCTTTTTTGCTAATTCGTTATTAAAAATTTCAGCGCTTCCTTGACCTATTTCTCTTATGGTTGTAATCATTTCGATTGCGCCACCTTTAGGATTCCAATAAGTATATTCTCCTGCAGTTTTTTTATACGGATTGTCAAATCTCGAAAAATCACAGGTAATTGTGATAAACAAAGGATATCGATATTGATTATTAAAATTTGCACCATCAAACTTATCCCAAATTCGCTCTTGAGTCAATCCATCTTCACCACCATGACCGAGATAATTAAAAACTAATGCTCCTTTTTCGAAGGCATTTCGAAGATCTTCTTTGGCTTGTGGATATCTATCACCACCAGCAGAAGTTACTTGTTGGTACGAATCAAGCAATATTTTTTTGAAATTCAAAAATGGTTTGTTGGCATAAATAACATCTGTCAAATTGTTTTGATACACTTGAAGTGAAATATCGGAATCTTTATCAGTATCATCAGAAATTGCAACATAATTATTGCGCCAACTTCCATACGATTTAATGTCGTGATATTCTACAACCTTATTAACCATTTCATCAGCTTGCTGCACAGATGAAACTAACATTCTGCCCACTGCAACATCAATACCATAATTATAAGTAGGATCACCTTCATTATTGTCCATTAATCCAAAATAATCGTCTGATGCAAAAGAAGCTTCACCATTATAATTGCTATTTACAGCATGAAAAATGGGAACAATGTTAGTATTATTGGGAATTCTATCTTTAAAATCGAATGATGCATCGCCAAATAAATTTAAATATTTTATCCGTTGGCTTGGTGAAGAAGCATTTTGATAAATGTATTTAACTAAATTTCTGATGGCTCCAATATCTTGCTTGCCCCCACTAAATTCTTGATATATATTTTCTAAATTTACTACTTTAACATTTAGACCAGAATTTGTACGGTGAAAACTAGCCAAGTTTTCGGCTTGAGCATTCAAAAACTGTGGAGTTACAATTAAATAATCAATATCTTGAAAATTTCCTTGTGCATTATTAAAAATTGTTCCTTTAATATTTTGATTGGATACAGATGACGATTGTCCTTTTTGAGGTGCATAAAAATCGGAATCATCAACTACAATATACTTTTTAGAGACTCCAAGATTATCTTTAAATGAAAAATTTGAATTGCCGCTGTTTACTATAGCTGTTACATTATAAATATCTGTAATATCCCATACTTGCTTTATTGAATTTGCATTATTAAATTGATAATTTACAATCCCACTTTGACTTGAAGCATTATTATATTGAAAACGATATTGTTTCCCAAAACCAGATAAATTACTTTTTGTTTTTAAAACAATATAATCTAAATATCCTTTAGATGAGGGAACACCGTTATTGTCATATTTTAATTTAATAGAAATACTTGGTGTACTTGGAACAGTTGCAGTTGGTAAATTTCCGTCAGACGCTACTTGAGCTCCGTTTAATAAAAAGCCAGGAATAGAAATAGATCCTACACTAGTAGTATTTGCTGTGACTGTAAAATTTGTTGTAACAAATGAATTTGCTCCTGCATGAACATTTAATTGCATTTGTGAACTTGTATCAATGTTCGGGAAATTAAAATCGAAAGTTTGTTCATTATTCAAGCTAAAATCTTCTCCATACCACGTTCGACCCAATCGACCAATATTTGTCAAATCGATTTCATGAAATTGATAATCATCATAAGTTGTCAAATTTAAGGTACTTGCTCCTGTAGGTTCTTGAAAATTTGTGATTCGTTTTCCATCAGAAGCATCGGCTACTATATAATAATAAGATTTTGTATCATATAAATTAAGGTGTGTATTGTTTTCCTGACTCCAATTATCCATACCTTCAGCATAAAAAAGAATATAATCATCATCGCCAAAATTTCCATCGCTCTCACCAATAACTTGAATGGCATTTTCCGTGAGATCATTCGGATAAAAAACACCGTTAGACAAAGGAACCATTCTGCCTCCATTGCCGAAAATTTTAATTTTCGTAGGATTTATTCCATCAGGATTAAATCCTAATTCATTAAGGAATCCTTTGGATATTTTATAAACTCCTGATTTTTCGACAAAAAACCTGTAAAATGTGCCAGTTGAAAGAACTGAATTTGAAATAGTTTGAATTGATTGTGAACCAGAATTTGATTTATTTGAATTTGAATCAAAAGAAAATTTGTAAGAAAATGACTTAATTTTTTTATACTCAAAACCATCTTTTACAATAGGAGAAAACGAAAGTACAGCGGTAATTTCATCTCTTGAATAAATATTTTTAAGAATAAGATTCAATTGAGAAGGAATATTTTTTTTAGACAAATCCCCTAATTGATAGTCAGAAATCGTTTCATATATTATGTTTGATACTTGAATAGAATTTTCATCAACAGAAGAATTTACAGGAATTTTTTGTATAAATTGCAATTCTTTCTTTTCGATATTAAAATTATAACTATCTGATTTATATTGAGGTATATTAAATTTAAAATTTCCAAACGAAAATTCTGTTTTTTCAATCCAGTCAATATTTATAGTACCATTTTGTTGACCACAAACAAAAAAGCTAGTACAAAATAATAGTAAAATAAAAATATTTTTCATCAGATTTTATAACGCAAAATTAAACCAATTAATATGTTTGTAGAAATTAAAAATATTTTTTTTTTAAACAATAAAATCTAAAATACTACGTTAATGCTTCATATGTAAATATTTTTTTAAAAATTTAATTCATCGTTTTGCAGTTTATCGGTTATTTGGTATATTGCACCGAAATTTATTACCTACTAAAGTATGAAAGTAAAACAAATTATGACAATTAAATTATTACTACCTCTAGTAATAATAGCAGGATTTACTGCAAGTTGTAGTAAAAAATCCAGCTCTAAAAACTCGTCTAAAGCCACTGGTTGGAAAATCAATGATAAAAAAGGCGGTTTTCAGTATGCTTCAAATTTCAAAAAACAAGAAACTGGCCCCGGTTTAGTGTTAGTTGAAGGAGGAACATTTACAATGGGAAAAGTACAAGACGACCCAATGCACGATTGGAATAACACTCCAACGCAACAACACGTTCAATCATTCTACATGGATGAAACTGAAGTAACTAATTTAATGTATATGGAATACTTAGATTGGTTAAAAAGAGTTTTTCCACCAGAAGAGGAAAACTACAAAAATATTTATGAAGGAGCTTCGCCAGACACATTAGTATGGAGAAATCGTCTTGGATATAACGAAACCATGACCGAGAACTATTTGAGACATCCAGCTTATGCTGAATATCCTGTAGTTGGTGTAAACTGGATTCAGGCTGCTGAATTTAGTAAATGGAGAACAGATCGTGTAAACGAATCTGTTTTAGAAAGAGAAGGATTTTTGAAAAAAGATGCTAAAGTTGTTGAAACTAAAGCTGATGCTACTTTTAGTACAAACACCTACCTTGCTGCGCCTACTAAAACTTTTGGTGGTGATGATAAAATTGTATTAAAAGGAAGAAGAAATTCTAAAGCTAAACCTACGACAGATGGAAAAGGTGGATCAAAAGAGGCTAAAAATGTTTATGCCCAAAGAACATCTGGTTTAATTTTGCCTGAATATAGACTACCAACCGAAGCTGAGTGGGAATATGCTGCTGCTGCTGATGTGGGACAAAGAGAATACAATACTTACAAAGGTCAGAAAAAATATCCATGGTCTGGAAGCTATACACGATCTAAGAAAAGACAAATTAAAGGAGATCAACTTGCTAATTTCAAACAAGGTAAAGGAGATTATGGCGGAATCGCAGGATGGTCTGATGATGGTGCTGATATCACTAATAAAGTAAAATCGTATCCGCCAAATGATTTTGGACTGTACGATATGGCTGGAAATGTAGCCGAATGGGTAGCTGACGTTTACAGACCTATTATTGATGATGAAGCAAATGATTTCAACTACTTTAGAGGAAATGTCTACATGAAAGATAAAATTGGTGAAGATGGTAAAGTAGAATTAGTAACTACCGAAACTCAAAAATTTGATACCCTTTCAAATGGTCGTGTAATGGCTCGAAACTTTGTTGGTCAAATTGCGCAAGTACCAGTTGATGATAAAGAAACTTATTTGAGACAAAATTTTGATAAAAGCGATGAAAAAAACTATAGAGATGGTGATAAACAATCATCAAGATATTTTGATTTCGGGGCTGGATCAGAAGAAGGAACTAAATTAAAAGACAATCAAAGAATGTACGATTCTCCAGTTCACAATGTATCTACCGATAGTATTGGAAACATGATTCGTAAATATGACAAGTCAAACAAAAGATCAACTTTAGTTAATGATGATGTACGTGTTTACAAGGGTGGATCTTGGAGAGATAGAGCATACTGGTTAGATCCAGCGCAACGCCGTTATTTTCCACAAGATATGGCAACTGATTACATTGGATTTAGATGTGCAATGTCGCGTGTAGGTCCAAAAGCAGATAAGAAGAAGAGACCAAGAAATTAAATTTAATTGCATTAATATATCAAAAGCCCTATTTTAGGGCTTTTATTTTTATATAAATCGACTTAAAATGAATATAGAAAATTTACATCAATTATATTTAAAATGTACCTCAATATCTACAGACACTAGAAAGATAGAAAAAAATTCCATGTTTTTTGCTCTTAAAGGAGGGAATTTTGATGCAAATACTTTTACCTCGCAGGCACTTGAAAAAGGAGCAAATTATGTTATAATTGATAATGAAAATTATTATATCAATTCGCAAACGATACTCGTTAAAGATGTTCTTGAAACACTACAAGATTTAGCAAAATTCCATCGAAATTATTTAAAAATTAAAATTATTGCTCTAACCGGCAGTAATGGAAAAACAACAACCAAGGAATTAATTAATGTGGTGTTATCTAAAAAATTTCGAGTAAAAGCAACTTATGGAAATTTAAATAATCATATAGGTGTTCCACTAACAATATTATCATTTAATGAACAAACAGAAATAGGAATTGTGGAACTGGGTGCCAATCATCAAAAGGAAATAGAGTTTTTATGTCAAATCACTCAGCCTGATTATGGTTATATAACTAATTTTGGAAAAGCACATCTTGAAGGTTTTGGCGGAATTGAGGGCGTTATAAAAGGTAAAAGTGAGATGTATAACTATCTAATTCAAGAAGATAAAATAGCTTTTATAAACTTTGACGACATCTTGCAAGAACAAAAAACAAAATTTATACAACGCTTTTCCTATAGTGTTAAAAATAAAAATTCAGACCTGTATATCGAGAAAATAGTCGCAAATCCATTTGTAGAAATAAAATTTAATCAAGAAACGATAAAATCAAATTTGATTGGGATTTATAATTCAAATAACATAATCGCCTCGATACTAATTGGTACTTATTTTAAAGTTTCTGATGAAGATATAAATGAGGCAATTTCAAATTATTTTCCAAATAATAATCGATCGCAACTGGTGCATAAAAATAACTTTACAATTATTTTGGATGCTTACAATGCAAATCCAAGCAGTATGAAAGTCGCACTTGAAAATTTCATTCAGTTAGAGGATAAAAATAAAATAATAATTCTGGGTGATATGTTTGAACTTGGTAACGAAAGTGCAGAGGAACATCATGAAATTATAAATTATCTAACTAATTTCCCTTCAATACATTGCTACTTTGTAGGATTGAATTTTTTCGAGAATAAAAAACAACAAACAAATTTTAGTTTTTATAAAAACTTTGAGGAATTTAAAACTGGATTTTATATTGAAAATAAATCTTCAATGGTTTTAATAAAAGGTTCGCGTGGCATGGCTTTAGAGCGTGTTTTAGATTTGCTGTAGAATTAATTTCGTTAAATCATAATGAATTCCTTACTATCAATTTACATTCATTTTCAATTTGAAGCTTGCTGTTGTCTAAAATCATTGTTGCTAATATTTTACCCATGGCAAAAAAGTCTGTTGAAATTGTAGTGATACCATTAACTACGACCTTTTTTAATGGCTTATCATTATAAGAAATAATACCAACATCAGTACCTATAATCAAATTTTGACGTTGAGCCTGCTCGATTACATTTACCAAATCTTTATCATTTGGAATGATGTAAACTTCTCCTTTCAAAATTAAGTTACCATCAAAAGACTCAATAATTTGATTTTCAAAATTTAAGTCAGAACAGAAAATTTTAAATCCTTCTACCATTCCAAGTGGTTCTCTAAAACCTGGGAAAATTAAAATCAGTTTAGAATACTTTTCTAATAATGTTTTTCCAGTAGCCAATGAATCATAAATGTTTTTCTTAAAATTTTGATGAATTGAAGGGTAATCGCAAAGAGTTGAATTTGTTTGATCTAAAATAAAAACATCATCTTTAGGCAACAATTTTATGGAGTCAATAGCATTTTCAAAATTTGTAGGCATAATAATATACTTGGAATAATTTCCATTGCTTTCATTAATTAATTTCTGAAACATTTTTTTATTGAAATGATGAAAAAAAATATCAATCTGCGCAGCATTATTCATAGTACTTAAAAAAGCATTATAAATTTCTTCTTTAAATGTATTCAATTCGTCGAAAAGCAAAAATATGCGTTGTTCAAAACTAAAATCTATACTTTTAATGAAATAACCTTTTCCTAGAATTGAATAAATTATTCCTCGCTTTTTAAGAACATCATAAGCTAACAAAACAGTATCTCTAGATAGTGAAAATTCCAAACTAATTTTATTAATTGAAGGTAACTTTTCATTTCGTTTCAATCTGTTTTGAGCTATTGCAGACTCAATAGAAAGTATAATTTGTTTATATTTTGGTACTGATAAATTTTTATCAATGTTAATTAATCTCATATTCTAATTATATTAAATTTACGAAAACGATATAACTGGTAGCAAGATACAACAAAACTGGTAGGGTCTAGTATGGTAATAGTGAATATTTTAATAAGTTTGTTATTGTATTTATATTTAAATGATGGAAAAAATAAATAATCAACAAATAGACGATCTAATTAAAAGCGAATTATTTGGGATTCTCCCTAATGGAGCGGAAATAAATAAATACACTATTCAAAATAAAAATGGTTTTGAACTATCTCTTATAAATTATGGTGCAACTATAACTTCACTTAAAATACCTAGTGAAAATAATTTAAAAACAGACATTGTATTAGGTTTTGATAGTTTAGATCAATATATCAATTCGTTTCATTTGCCAAGTCCTCCATATCTTGGCTCTACAATAGGCAGATATTCTGGTAGGATTAATAATGGACAATTTATATTAAATTCTGAAAAATATCAATTGAATAAAAATCACGGAAATAATCATTTACATGGTGGTAACTACGGTTTTAACACTAAAAATTGGAAATTAGTTGAAAGCTCAAAAAATGATAAATCCTCTTTAACATTTCAATATATCAGCAAAGATGGGGAAGAAAATTATCCAGGAGAAGTTAAAGTTGAAGTAACGTATATTTTGACAGATGACAATGAGTTAAAAATTCATTTTTTCGCAAAATCAAATCAAGATACTATTCTTAATTTAACAAACCACAGCTATTTTAATTTAGATGGGCATGATCAAAATATAGGCAATCAAAAACTCCTAATCCATTCTAACAAAACTTTAGAAATAAATGACGAACAAATTCCGACCGGAAAATATATAGAAGTATTGGGAAGTGAAACTAATTTTTTGACAGAAAAAAACTGTCCAGAATCTATAGATACAACATTTGTGTTAAACAATACGGCTTGTGCAACGTTATATAGTGCTCAAAATAAAATCAAAATGACTGTAACAACTAATCAGCCATCGGTCCACGTGTATGTTGGTGGAAATTGTTTTAATGAAATATACGGTAAAGAAAAATCAAATTATCACACTCAAAGTGGCATTTGCTTTGAAACACAAAATTTTCCCGATGCACCAAATCATCCAAATTTTCCAAACTCAATCTTAAAAAAAGATTCATTATACATAAATCAAACAACATTTAAATTTGAAAAAAAATAATTATGAAAAAAATTTTAATATTACTAATACTTGTTTTATGTTCGTGCTCATCGAGCGACAACAATAATCCAACAAATACTTCGCCAACACCAACTCCAACTCAAGAATTTATAAGAGGTGCCGACATGTCCTACCTTCCTTTAATTGAAAGTGAGGGTACAATTTACAAACACAATAATCAAGCGGAAAATGCATTAATTACCCTCAAAAATGCAGGTTGTAATTATATACGAATTCGTTTGTGGAAAGATCCAGCCGATGTACATTCAGGATTAGCTGAAGTAAAAGCATTAGCAACTAGAGTAACACAAGCCGGAATGAAAGTTTGGTTGACAGTTCATTATTCAGATACTTGGGCTGATCCAGGATCACAAACAAAACCTGTTGCATGGCAAAATTTATCATTTTCTGATTTAAAATTAGCGGTTGCAAGTTATACAACCACAGTTTTAAACGAAATTCATCCTGATATTTTTCAAATTGGTAATGAAATAAATGATGGCTTATTATTTCCTGATGGAAAATTATCTACAAATCAATCACAATGTTTACAAATATTACAAACAGCAAGCTCCACGATTAGAACTGTTTCACCAAGCACAAAAATTATGATTCACTATGCTGGAACTGATGGATCAGATTACTTTTTTGACAAAATCAAAACAATAGATTATGATTTAATTGGACTTTCTTATTACCCATTATACCATGGTAAAAATTTGGTTACCGTTCAAAATACTATCAATACTTTAGGACAATTGTATAACAAAAATGTTGTAATAGCTGAAACTGCTTATCCATTTACTTTGGGCTTTAACGACTATACAAATAATGTTTTTGGTTTGTCTAGTCAATTAATTCCCGCTTTTCCAGCAACTAATGATGGCCAAAAAGCATTCTTATCTTCATTAAAAAATACGATTTCCCAAAATCTAAAAGGAAGAGGTTTTTGCTATTGGGGTTCAGAATGGGTTGCATTTCGAGGACCAACATCTACTAATGGTTCACCTTGGGAAAACCAATCGCTTTGGGATTTTAATTTAAATTCTTTACCTGTTTTAGACGTTTTTAATTCTAATTAATACCTTATATGAAAAATCTAATTTCTATTCTACTCATTTTATTAGTAATTCCGATATATTCACAAAAAAGTAAGACCCAAGAATTTTCAAAAGGTGCTGATGTAGGTTGGTTACCACAGATGGAAGCAACCGGTTATAAATTTTATGACAATGATGGCAAAGAAAAAGATTGTTTACAATTGCTAAAAGATCGCGGCATAAATTCTATTAGACTTCGAGTTTGGGTAAATCCAAATAATGATAAAGTGAGTGGACATTGTAGCAAAGATGAAACAATTGCTATGGCTTTACGAGCAAAAAAAATGGGAATGCACATAATGATTGATTTTCATTATTCTGACTCGTGGGCAGATCCAGGCAAACAGTTTAAACCAAAAGCATGGGAAAACCATACATTTCCAGAATTGTTAAATGATGTTTACAACCATACTTTTGATGTAATCAATTCACTGAAAACAGCTGGTGTAGTGCCAGAATGGGTTCAAATTGGTAATGAAATTCCAAGCGGTATGTTATGGCCAGATGGCAGTACAAATAATTGGTTACAACTTGGGCAACTTTTAAATAAAGGGTATGATGCTGTAAAAAAAGTAAACAAAAAAATTAAAGTTATTGTTCATGTCGACGAAGGAAATAACAATGAAAAATTTAGAACTTTTTTTGATAATGCTGCAAAACAAAAAGTAAAATATGATGTAATTGGAATGTCTTACTATCCGTACTGGATTAAAAAAGATTACAAAGAAACCATTTTTGATTTACAATTCAATTTGAATGATATGGCAAAACGCTATAAAAAAGAAGTTATGGTTGTTGAAGTTGGTGGTGAGTATGACAAAGTACAAAATACTAAAGAAATGCTTGTTGCAACTTTAAAAGCAGTAAAAAACGTTCCTAAAAATAAAGGTTTAGGTGTTTTTTATTGGGAACCCGAAGGCGAAAAATCATGGAGTAGCTATAGTTTGAGTGCTTGGAAATCTGACGGAAAACCATCTGAAGCCTTAGACGCTTTTAAAAATTATTAAATTAATTATCTACAGAAATCAGTTTAATCTGTTTAAATCTATCTCTGGCAAAAAAATAGTTATGATTAAAATTTCAAATACAATCAATTCATTTTTTCTGATATCCTTTTTACTATTATTAGGATTTCAAATAAGTGCCCAAAAGAAAATAAATTTAGACGAAAATTGGAAGTTTCATTTTGGAAATTCTTCTACTCCTGAAAAAGATTTTAATTTTGGTGGTGTGCTACTGTTTCATAAATCAAACGTATCTGAAACAACTGTCATTAGTCAAAAATTTGTGGATACCGTCTGGACTAAGGTTAATGTGCCTCACGATTGGGTTGTTCAACTTCCTTTCGTGGAATCTTCTACACATGAAATGGACAGTCATGGTTACAAACCAGTAGGTGGATTATACCCAGAAACTACCATTGGTTGGTACAGAAAACATTTTACAATTGACAAAAAAAACATAAATAATCGATTTGAAATTCAATTTGATGGGATATATAGAAATGCCACAATTTGGATTAACGGATTTTATGTTGGTACAAACTTTAGTGGTTACTTAGGTAAATCTTATGACATAACCGATTTTATGGATTTTGATAACGAAAATGTGATCGTTATTCGTGTGGATGCAACCCAGAGTGAAGGTTGGTTTTACGAAGGCGCAGGAATTTATCGTCATGTTTGGTTAAAAGTTATGAATAATGTTCACATTCTAGAAAACGGAGTTTATGTTCACAGCATTATAAATGATAAAAAGGCTCAAATTACAATAGAAACGGAGATTGAAAATAAAAATTTAACTAATACAAATGGCAAAATATACGCCTACATAACCGACCAAAAAGGAAATCAGATTGCGAAAACAGCGGAACAGAATTTTGTGAATTCCATCGATGGAACTACTAAAATCAAACAAACTGTCTCCCTAAATAATGTGAATTTATGGTCACTCGAAAATCCATATTTGTACAAAGTTGTTTCTGTATTAAAACAAAACAATCAAATTATCGATAAAAAAAAGGTCAACTTCGGCATAAAAACAGTAAAATTTGATTCCAATAAAGGTTTTTTTCTAAACGGAAAGCATATAAAAATTCAGGGAACAAACAATCACCAAGATCACGCAGGACTTGGAAGTGCCTTACCAGATTTTATACAATATTACAGGATAAAACTTTTAAAACAAATGGGCTGTAATGCCTACAGAACAAGTCATAATGCACCTACACCAGAACTTCTAGAAGCCTGCGACAGTTTAGGATTACTAGTTTTAGACGAGCAACGATTACTAAATAGCAGTGAAGAATATAAAAATCAATTTTAACGCTTATTAAAACGCGATCGAAATCATCCATCTGTTTTTTTATGGTCTATTGGTAATGAAGAGCAAAATGTTCAAGGAAACGATTATGGAAAGCGTATTGGCAAATCACTGCTAGGAATACAACAAGAATTAGATCCTTCTCGAACCAGCACTTATGCAGCCGATATGGGAAATGATTTTAAAGGTGTAAATGAAATAATTCCAATTCGAGGTTTCAATTACAGACAGTTTGCTGTTGCAGATTATCACCGTGATCATCCCAATCAACCTATATTGGGAACGGAAATGGGAAGTACCGTAACAACAAGAGGAATTTATGAAAAAGATAGTATTCATGCTTATGTTCCAGATCAAGATATAATAGCACCATGGTGGGCAAGTAAAGCAGAAGATTGGTGGAAACTAGCAGCTGAAAATGATTATTGGTTGGGTGGTTTTATCTGGACTGGTTTTGATTATCGTGGGGAACCAACTCCATATATGTGGCCCAATATAAATTCTCACTTTGGTGTGATGGACGTATGTGGTTTTCCTAAAAATATTTATTACTACTATAAGAGTTGGTGGACTAACGAAGATATTTTACATATTTCTCCACATTGGAATTGGCCCGAAAAATTAGGAAAACCAATAGAAGTTTGGGTAAATACCAATGCCGATGATGTAGAATTATACTTAAACGGAAAAAGTTTAGGAAAAAAAACAATGCCACAAAACGGTCATTTACAATGGTTAGTAATCTACGAACCAGGAACATTACAAGCTATTGCTCATAAAAATGGCAAAGAATTAATGACTAAAGTAGAAACAACTGGACAAGCAAACCTCATTGTTCTTTCCCCTGATAGAGAAACTATAAAAGCGGATGGAAAAGACGGTACGGTATTCAATGTTTCTTTCCTAGATAGTGACTCCAAAGAAGTTCCCGATGCTAGCAACATGATAAATTTTACCATTTCTGGCGATGCCAAAATAATTGGTGTTGGAAATGGTGATCCAAGCTCACACGAAGCAGACAAATGCGTTGATGGAATGTGGCAAAGAAGTGCTTTTAATGGTAAATGTCAAGTGATTATCCAAGCAGGTAAAACGCCAGGTAAAATAACATTAGAAGCTAAATCAAATGGATTACGTTCTGTTCCAACATGGATTGAAAGTAAATAATTCTGAACTAGATTCAAAAAATAAATTCAGTCTAAATGAAAAAAAAATTAATTCAACATACTTCAGAACATTTTGAAAAGCAATTTCAAGACAAACCACAACATATTTTTCTGTCTCCAGGACGAATAAATATTATTGGTGAACATATCGATTATAACGATGGGTTCGTATTACCAGCAGCAATTAATAAATTTGTTTGCATAGCGATATCGCCAACCAACGATTCCAAATGTAATATAATAGCCAAAGATTTATCTGATTCTGTTGAATTTGATATCAATCAAAAAATTATTCCAAATGATAGAATGTGGATTAATTACATTTTAGGGGTAGTAAATCAATTTAAAGAAAAAAATCTTATTCATAACGGATTTAAAGCGGTTTTTAGCAGTACTGTTCCCATTGGAGCAGGACTTTCTTCATCGGCAGCAGTAGAATGTGGATTTGCATTTGCACTAAATAAACTCAATAAATGTAATTTGTCAAAACAAGATTTGGCATTAATTGGACAAAAATCTGAACATACTTTTGTGGGTGTAAATTGTGGCATCATGGATCAATTTGCCTCAGTATTTGGAAAAAAAAATCATATTATTAAACTGGATTGTAATACTTTAGAATATGAATATTACAATGCCGATTTTCAAAACTATTCCTTATTATTATTAGATAGTAAGGTAAAACATACACATTTGACTTCAGGTTATAATGACAGGAGAATCGAAGTAGAAAAAGGATTTACAATTTTAAAACAGCATTTTCCAAAAATTTCAACTTTTCGAGATTGCACGGAAAAGATGGTTTTAAAATTAGAAATCGAACTTGGTGACGTTATTTTTAGACGTTGCCTGTTTGTAGTGAAAGAGATTCAACGGGTGAAAGACGCGGTAATCGCAATTAAAGAGTCAAATTATACCAACTTAGGAGAATTAATGACTCAAACTCACGAAGGTTTATCAAAAGATTATGAAGTAAGTTGTGATGAATTAGATTTTTTAGTAGCAAAAGCAATTGCAGAAAAATCTGTTCTTGGCGCACGAATGATGGGTGGAGGATTTGGTGGATGTTCAATTAATCTGATTGAGAAAGGTAACGAAGATCAATTGATAAAGAAAATTTCCGAAGAATATAAATTAAAATTTGGGATTGAACTTAAATCATATAAAATTAAAATATCCAAAGGAACCACAGAATATATTTCCAAAAATTAAAAGATGCAACAATTCAATAAAAATGAACATCCACATCGCCGTTATAATCCACTTATAAACGAATGGATATTAGTATCTCCACATCGATCAAAACGACCATGGCAAGGACAAAATGAAAGTATTGCAATAGAAACTCTTCCAGAATACGACGCAACGTGCTATTTATGTTCTGGAAACTTGCGATCAAATGGAATGAAAAATGACAACTATGATTCGTGCTATGTATTTGAAAATGATTTTGCAGCACTTCTTAAAGACGAAGTTTTTCAAGACGAATTGAACGCAGAGTTGTTCAAATCTAAACCTGAAAGAGGAATAAATAAAGTAGTTTGTTTTTCACCAAAACATAATCTCACTTTACCAGAAATGGAACTTTCAGACATACAAAATATTGTACAAATTTGGAAGGAACAATACACAGAATTAGGGAATTTAAACTACATAAACTATGTTCAAATTTTTGAAAATAAAGGTAGTGTAATGGGTTGTAGTAATCCACATCCGCATGGTCAAATATGGGCGCAGTCGTCTTTACCAACACAAATTGAAAAAACTCAAAAAAATTTAAAAGAATATTTTTCGAATCATAAACGAAGTTTACTTAAAGACTATGTAGAACAAGAATTAATAAATGAAGAGCGAATCGTAATTGAAAATAAACATTTTGTGGCATTGGTGCCATTTTGGGCAACTTGGCCGTATGAAACCATAATAATAAGCAAAAGACATTTTAGCAATATAATTTCGATGACTAATGACGAATCTATTTTTTTTACTAAAATATTGAAAGAACTTACAATAAAATATGATAATTTATTTGAAACTTCTTTTCCATATTCATCTGGAATACATCAAGCACCAACAGATCAAATAGCACATCCAGAATGGCATTTTCATATGCATTTTTATCCACCTTTACTTCGAAGTGCGACTGTGAAAAAGTTTATGGTAGGATATGAAATGTTAGGCGAAGCCCAACGAGATATATCACCTGAACAAAGTGCCTCTATTTTACGAAATTTATCGAGTACACATTATAAAGTATTAGATCATAAAATGTAAATATGTGAGAAATTTGCATAAAAAAAGGGTAAGATTAAAATCATACCCTTTAATATATAATGAATTAATATTATTCTGGAGTTTCGATAGTTTCTTCGGCAGAAGCTTCATTTTTTTGAACTGGAGGCACAGCATCTGATTTCTTTGCTTTACTACCACGTCTGCTCTTAGCTTTTTTCTCTTCTTTTTTACCACCATTGTAGATCTCATTGAAATCTACCAACTCAATCATTGCCATATCAGCATTATCACCTAGTCGATTACCAACTTTAATGATTCGTGTATAACCTCCTGGTCTATCTCCAACTTTTGCGGCAACTTCTCTGAAAAGTTCGGTTACACCATATTTATTTCTTAAATAAGAAAACACTGTACGACGATTGTGTGTAGTATCTTCTTTTGATTTTGTAATTAATGGCTCAACAAATTGTTTTAGAGCTTTTGCTTTTGCAACTGTTGTATTAATACGTTTGTGTTCAATTAATGAACAAGCCATATTAGCCAGCATAGATTTTCTATGTCCTGTTTGTCTGCTTAAATGATTAAATTTTTTACCGTGTCTCATTTTAAAATATTTTTAAACTTCTCCTGAAAACAAGATTAGTCTTTATCTAATTTATATTTAGTTAAATCCATTCCAAAAGTTAAATTTTTGATAGCTACAAGCTCATCTAACTCTGTTAGTGATTTTTTACCAAAATTTCTAAATTTCATTAAATCGTGCTTATTAAAAGAAACAAGATCTCCTAATGTATCTACTTCTGCTGCTTTCAAACAATTTAAAGCGCGAACAGATAAATCCATGTCAACTAACTTAGTTTTCAACAATTGTCTCATGTGTAGCGACTCCTCATCATAAGAATCAGTTTGAGCAATTTCGTCAGCTTCCAAAGTAATTCTTTCGTCAGAAAACAACATAAAATGATGAATTAAAACTTTAGCTGCTTCAGTCAACGCATCCTTAGGATTTATTGAACCATCAGTTTTAATTTCAAAAACTAATTTTTCGTAATCGGTTTTTTGCTCAACACGAAAGTTTTCAATAGAATATTTTACATTCTTTACAGGGGTAAAAATAGAATCTGTAAAAATTGTTCCTATTGAAGCATTTTGCTTTTTATTCTCCTCTGCAGGAACATATCCTCTACCTTTTTCAATTGTTAATTCCATATTGAAATTAACTTTAGGTTCAAGATTACAAATAACTAAATCAGGATTTAAAACTTGAAATCCCGAAATAAACTTTTGGAAATCACCAGCAGTAATTTGATCTTTACCAGTGATTGAAATAGTTACAGATTCGTTATCGATATCTTCAATTTGACGTTTGAAGCGCACTTGTTTCAAACTTAAGATTATTTCGGTAACATCTTCTACAACACCTGGAATTGTTGAAAATTCGTGCTCGACGCCTTCAATTTTTATTGAAGTAATTGCGTAACCCTCTAACGCTGAAAGTAAAACTCTTCTAAGAGCGTTACCAACAGTCAATCCATATCCTGGTTCTAAAGGTCTGAATTCAAACTTTCCTTCAAAATCGGTTGAATCAATCATGATAACCTTATCGGGCTTCTGAAAATTAAATATTGCCATAATTTTAGACTAGTGTCAATTATTATTTATTGTACAACTCTACGATTAATTGTTCTTTGATGTTCTCTGTAATTTGAAGTCTTGCAGGAATAGTGACAAATGTACCTTCTTTGGTATCATTATTCCATGTAATCCACTCATAGACATGACTAGAATTTGACAAAGAACGTTCGATAGATTCTAAAGATTTAGATTTTTCACGAACTGCAACTTTATCACCAGGTTTCAAATGATAAGAAGGAATATTAACTAATTCTCCATTCACAGTAATATGACGATGAGAAACAATTTGTCTTGCAGCTCTTCTCGTAGAAGCTATTCCCATTCTAAAAACTACGTTGTCCAATCTAGCTTCACAAAGTTGTAAAAGAATTTCACCAGTTACTCCTTTAGATGCAGCAGCTTTTTCAAATAAATTTCTGAATTGTTTTTCCAAAATACCGTACGTGTACTTAGCTTTCTGCTTTTCCATCAACTGTACTGCATATTCTGATTTTTTTCCTCTTTTTTTAGACATTCCATGTTGTCCTGGAGGATAATTTCTTTTTTCGAAGGCTTTATCATCTCCGAATATTGCCTCGCCAAATTTTCGAGCAATTTTTGTACTAGGACCAGTATATCTTGCCATTGTAATGTTTTTTAAGATAGAAATTATGAATTCAGGTCTAAATCCTTCGATAATTTACATTTACCTTTGTTATACTTATTAAAATTAAATACACACGTATGTAATTAAACTCTACGTCTTTTTGGAGGACGACATCCATTATGAGGCATAGGAGTAACATCTATAATTTCAGTTACTTCGATACCACTATTATGCAAAGATCTAATAGCAGATTCTCTTCCGTTACCTGGACCTTTAACATAAACTTTTACTTTTTTCAAACCTGCTTCTAATGCTACTTTTCCACAATCTTCCGCAGCCATTTGCGCGGCATACGGAGTATTTTTTTTAGAGCCTCTAAAACCCATTTTACCAGCAGACGACCATGAAATAACTTCACCCTTCTTGTTAGTCAATGATATAATGATGTTGTTAAAAGTAGCGCTAATATGAGCTTCACCAGTAGATTCAATTATAACTTTACGCTTTTTTGCAGTTGCTTTAGCCATATTACTTACTATTTAGTTGCTTTTTTCTTATTAGCAACAGTTTTTCTTTTACCTTTTCTAGTTCTAGAGTTGTTTTTTGTTCTTTGTCCTCTTAATGGAAGTCCAGAACGATGACGTATTCCTCTGTAACAACCAATGTCCATAAGACGTTTAATGTTAAGCGAAGTTTCGGAACGTAACTCACCTTCAATTTTGAAATAAGAAACAGCATCACGAATTCCACTAATTTCATCGTCATTCCAATCCTGAACTTTCTTATCTTGGCTAACCTGAGCTTTTTCTAAAATCTCAATAGCTCTACTTTTTCCTATACCAAATATATAGGTAAGTGCAATAACACCTCTTTTGTTTTTGGGAATATCTACCCCTGCGATTCTTGCCATAATTATCCTTGTCTTTGTTTAAATCTAGGATTCTTTTTGTTGATAACGTATAATCTTCCTTTTCTGCGCACAATTTTGCACTCTGCGCTTCTTTTCTTTACTGATGTTCTTACTTTCATTTTAAATATCTTTAGTATCTGTAGGTAATTCTTGCTTTTGATAGATCATAAGGACTCATTTCAAGCTTAACCTTGTCACCTGGTAACAATTTAATATAATGCATACGCATTTTACCTGAAATATGAGCTATAACAATATGTCCATTCTCTAATTCTACACGGAACATTGCATTTGATAATGCCTCGATGATAGATCCGTCTTGTTCTATTGCTGATTGTTTTGCCATAAAAAATTAAGCTACTGCTCTGCGATTTTTACCACTTTTCATTAAACCATCATATTCTTTGTTTAACAAATATGAATTAATTTGTTGTATGGTATCTATCGCGACTCCTACCATAATTATTAATGAAGTACCTCCATAAAACATTGCCCAAGATTGTTGTACTCCCAAATTATGAACTATAGCAGGGAAAATAGCTATAATAGCTAAGAAAAAAGCTCCCGGAAAAGTTACTAATGACATAATTTTGTCTAAATAATCTCCAGTCTCAATTCCAGGTTTAACACCAGGAATAAAACCACCACTACGCTTCAAATCATCAGCCATTTTATTGGTAGGTACTGTAATCGCAGTATAAAAAAATGTAAAAATTATGATTAAAGATGCAAATACTAAATTGTACCACAATCCAAAAATATTACTAAATGCGCCTGCGATTGTCTGTGATGCATCTGACTTTGAAATACCAGCTAATGCAGCGGGTATAAACATGATAGCTTGAGCAAAAATAATTGGCATTACACCTGCAGCATTTAATTTCAAGGGAATCCATTGTCTGTTCCCACCAAACATGTCTTGTTCAAAATCACCAGCAGTTGTTCTTCTGGCATATTGAACTGGAATTTTTCTAATAGCCATAACTAGTAATATGCAAGCTATTATAACTAACAACCAAAGTATAATTTCCAGAACTAAAATCATTGGACCGCCATTATTATTGGTAACCCTTGATTGAAATTCTTGTATAAGAGCTTGAGGTAATCTGGCTAATATTCCAACCATTATTAAAAGTGAAATACCATTTCCAATACCCTTATCTGTGATTTTCTCTCCAAGCCACATAGCAAATATGGTACCAGTAGTCAAAATTAATACTGAGGAAAACAAAAAAGAAAAAGAATCGAATCCAAGTAGAAATGCACTTTGAGGAACAGTTCTATATAAATTATAAATATAACCAGGACCTTGTAATAACGTAATACCAATAGTCAACCAACGTGTAATTTGATTTAATTTTTTTCTACCACTTTCACCATCTTTCTGTAATTTTTGTAAATAAGGTATAGCTATTCCCATTAATTGAACAACGATCGAAGCTGAGATGTAGGGCATTATTCCTAACGCAAAAACAGAAGCCTTAGAAAATGCACCTCCAGTAAACATATCAAGGATTGAACCTATACCCTTATTAGTTTGACCAGCAAGACCACCTAATTGTGTAGCATCTATTCCTGGAAGAGTTACGTGCGCTCCAAAACGATATACCAAAAGTAAACCTAAAGTAAACAAAATTCTGTTTTTCAGTTCTTCAATCTTCCAAACATTTTTCAACGAATCGATAAAATTCTTCATATTTAGGAAATTATAATAAAACAACTTCTCCTCCAACTGCTTCTATAGCAGCTTTCGCAGTAGCAGTAAATTTATGAGCAGAAACTTTTAATTTAGATTTCAAAACACCTCGACCTAAAATTTTAACCAATTCGGTTTTCGTTGCAAGACGATTGGCAATTAAAACAGAAAAATCAACAGTATCAGTAACAATACCATTGTCTACTAACAATTGCAATTTATCAAGATTAATACCTTGATGTTCAACTCTATTAACATTTGTAAAACCAAACTTAGGAACACGTCTCTGTAAAGGCATCTGACCACCCTCAAAACCAATTTTCTTTGAATATCCAGAACGAGATTTAGCACCTTTGTGACCTCTCGCTGAAGTACCACCTTTACCAGAACCTTCACCTCTACCTAATCTTTTGTTTTGATTATGTGTTGAACCCTCAGCAGGTTGTAAGTTACTTAAATTCATAACTATAAATATTATTTAACTTCCTCAACGGAAACTAAGTGTTTAACTTTATTTATCATTCCACGTATTGTTGGATTAGAATCATGTTCAACAACTTGATTCATCTTTCGAAGACCCAAAGCCTCTAAACCTTTCTTTTGTGTTAAAGGACAATTAATTTTGCTTCTAACCTGTTTTACTAATAATTTAGCCATAATTTCCTTTAATTAACCTTTAAAAACTTTTTCTAAAGAAACACCTCTTTGTTTTGCTACTGTATAAGCACTTCTCATTTGTAATAAAGCATCAAAAGTTGCTTTCACTACATTGTGAGGATTAGATGAACCCTGAGATTTTGATAAAACATCATGTATACCAACTGATTCAAGTACAGATCGAACAGCACCACCAGCAATAACACCAGTTCCATGAGATGCTGGCATTAAAAAAACACGAGCTCCTCCAAATTTACCTTTTTGTTCGTGGGGAACGGATTGACCACTTAAAGGTATTCTAACTAAGTTTTTCTTAGCATCTTCAACAGCTTTAGCTATAGCTTCAGAAACATCTTTAGATTTTCCTAAACCATGACCCACAACTCCACTTTCATTACCAACAACAACAATAGCAGAAAAACCGAAAGCTCTACCTCCTTTTGTTACCTTGGTAACTCTATTTACACTAACCAAACGATCTTTCAATTCAAGACCGGATGGTTTTACTAATTCTACATTTTTGTATTTAGACATAATATATTAGAATTTAAGCCCAGCTGCTCTTGCACCCTCTGCTAATGATTTAATACGACCGTGATATAAATAACCTCCTCTATCGAAAGTTACTGCTTCAATTCCTGCTTTTAGAGCTTTTTCTGCAACTAATTTACCAACCAGTGATGCAATTTGAACATTAGTTCCTTTATTACCCACAACTTTATCACGTGAAGAAGTTGAAATGATAGTAACACCATTCACATCATCTATTAATTGCGCATAAATCTCTTTGTTGCTTCTATATACCGAAAGCCTTGGTCTAGCAGAAGTACCACTCACAATTTTTCTAATTCTATGCTGAATTCTTTGTCTTCTTTCAGATTTTGTTAATGACATAACTTTATGTTTTAAGCTGATTTACCTGCTTTTCTTCTTAATACTTCTCCTACGAATTTAACACCCTTACCTTTATATGGTTCTGGCTTACGGAAACCTCTTATCTTAGCAGCTATTTGACCCAGCAATTGTTTATCAAATGAAGTTAATTTAACGATAGGATTTTTACCTTTTTCAGATACCGTTTCTAAAGTAACTTCTTTTGCAACTTCTAAAACTATGTTATGAGAAAAACCTAAAGCTAAATCTAGTTTCTGTCCTTGATTTGAAGCTCTATATCCTACACCAATTAACTCTAACTCTTTTGTAAAACCAAAAGATACACCAATAATCATATTATTAATAAGAGATCTATATAAACCATGTTTGGCTCTGTGATCTTTATGTTCTGAAGGTCTTTTTAAAATAATCTGTCCATCTTCTATTTTGATAGTAACGTCCGAAAATTCTTGTGTAAGCTGACCTAATTTTCCTTTTACAGTAACCAAAGCTTCTGTAACTTCTACAGTAACTCCTTCAGGAATTACAATAGGATTTTTACCAATTCTTGACATCTTTAGCTTATTATTAGTATACGTAACAAATAACTTCCCCACCTACATTCAAATGTTTAGCTTGCTTACCTGTCATTAAACCTTTAGAGGTTGAAACTATTGCAATACCCAAACCATTTAAAATTCTAGGTACTTTAGAAGCACCAGCATATTTACGTAAACCTGGTTTACTGATTCTTTGAATATCCTTAATCACTGATTCTTTAGTATCTTTATCGTACTTCAAAGCAATTTTGATAGAACCTTGAACAGAATCATCTTCAAACTTGTAACTAAGAATGTAACCCTGATCGAATAGGATTTTAGTAATTTCTTTTTTTAGGTTAGAAGCTGGAATTGCTACTACCTTGTGATTAGCACTTACAGCATTTCTAATTCTGGTAAGGAAATCTGCAATTGGATCTGTATACATTTATATAAATTTGCGATTATGGTTTTCAATTAAGCTTGGTCAAATGAACCTTTAATCAATTAAGTAATTTTTTGGTTTGCAAAAGTACAAACTTTTTTTTGAATTACCAAGAAGCTTTTTTAACTCCTGGTATTAAACCTTGATTTGCCATTTCACGAAAAGTAACACGAGATAAACCAAATTGACGCATGTAACCTCTAGGTCTACCAGTTAACTTGCAACGATTGTGCAACCGTATTGGCGAAGCATTTTTTGGAAGCTTTTGCAAACCAATATAATCTCCAGCATCTAATAATGCTTTTCTTTTATCGGCGTATTTAGCAACAGTTTTCTCTCTTTTAACCTCACGGGCTTTCATAGATTCTTTAGCCATATCTTAATTCTTTTTAAAAGGTAAACCTAATTCAGTTAGTAATGACTTCGCCTCTTTATCTGTGGAAGCTGAAGTAACAAATGTAATATCCATCCCAGAAATTTTATTGACTTTATCAATATCTATTTCAGGAAAAATAATTTGTTCTAAAACACCAAGGTTATAATTTCCTCTCCCATCAAAACCAGTAGCTTTAATACCACTGAAATCTCTAACTCGTGGCAATGATGAAGTAATAAGTCTGTCTAGAAATTCATACATTCTTTCACCTCGTAAGGTAACTTTTGCTCCAATCGGCATGCCTTTTCTTAACTTAAAAGATGCAACATCTTTCTTAGAAATAGTTGAAATTGCCTTTTGACCAGTAATTTTGGTCAATTCCTCAACAGCATAATCAACTAATTTTTTATCGGAAACAGCGGCACCAACACCACGGCTGATAACTATTTTATTTAGTTTCGGAACTTGCATTACATTATTGTATCCAAATTCTTCTTTCAGAGCGGGTATAACTCTAGTTTTATACTCCTCTTTAAGTCTAGGTATATATGCCATAACTATAGTACTTGATTAGATTTTTTTGAAAATCTTACTTTTTTATCACCATCAATTCTTGTTCCTGTCTTTGTAACTTCTTTAGATTTTGGATCTATTAAAGACAAATTAGAAATATGAATTGGAGCTTCTTTCTTAACGATACCGCCCTGAGGACTTTTTGCACTTGGCTTGGTGTGTTTCGACACCATGTTAGTACCTTCTACTATCGCATTATTTTTATCACGGTTAACACGAACAATCTTACCTTCTGAACCTTTATGATCTCCAGCAATAACTCTTACAACGTCCCCAGTTTTAATTTTTAATTTAGTCATCATTTTTATCTTTAAAGCACCTCTGGTGCCAATGATACAATTTTCATGAATTGTTTTTCACGAAGCTCTCTTGCAACAGGTCCAAAAACACGAGTACCTCTCATCTCACCAGCTGCATTTAACAAGACGCAAGCGTTATCATCAAACCTGATGTACGAACCGTCAGCTCTCCTAACTTCTTTTTTTGTACGTACAACTACTGCTGTTGAAACAGTACCTTTTTTTACATTACCGTTAGGAGTAGCATCTTTAATTGAAACCACAATTTTATCTCCAACAGAAGCATAACGTCTTTTAGTACCTCCTAAAACACGGATGGTTAAAACTTCTTTTGCACCTGTATTGTCTGCGACTTTAAGTCTTGATTCTTGCTGTACCATAATTACTTAGCTCTTTCTAGTATTTCGACTAATCTCCAACATTTAAGTTTACTCAAAGGTCTTGTCTCCATTATCTTCACAGTATCACCAATATTACAGTCATTTGTTTCGTCATGTGCAACATATTTCTTAGTTTTCAACACGAACTTACCATACATTGGGTGCTTTACTCTTCTTGTTTCCGAAACAACAATAGATTTCTCCATTTTGTTACTGGTAACAATCCCAATTCTTTCTTTTCTTAAATTTCTCTTTTCTTCCATTATACAGCAGATTAATCTCTTGTGCTTAATTCAGTTATCATTCTAGCCACTGATCTTCGTAGTATTCTAATTTGTAGTGGATTTTGAATTGGTGAAATAGCGTGAGCCGTTTTTAAATCGGTATAAGTTCTCTTTAACTGATTAACTTGAAATTTTAAATCAGCTGTAGAAAGTTTTGTTATTTCTGATTGTTTCATAATAAATATAATTATGCTTCGAAATCTCTAGCGATTACAAATTTGGTTTTTACAGGCAATTTTTGAGCGGCAAGTCTTAATGCTTCTTTAGCAACAGACAAAGGAACTCCACCAACTTCAAACATAATTCTGCCTGGTTTAACTACAGCAGCCCAATATTCAACAGCACCTTTTCCTTTACCCATACGTACTTCTAAGGGTTTCTTAGTTATAGGTTTATCAGGAAATATTTTGATCCACAACTGACCTTCTCTTTTCATAAAACGAGTCGCAGCAATCCTAGCGGCCTCAATTTGACGTGAGGTTAAAAACATTCCGTCTTCATGAACTGATTTAATACCAAACATCCCGTTAGAAAGTTCATGTCCTCTCTGAGAATTTCCCTTCATTTTACCTTTTTGTACCTTACGATACTTTGTTCTTTTAGGCTGTAACATTTTTCTTTAATTTAAATAAATTACTTTCTTTTACGAGCGTCTGGCTTTCCACCTTTATTAAAAGGTTTTCTATCGGCTCTTGGAGAATCAATGCCTTTTCCACTACTACCAGTTCCTGTTTGTTTTTTATCCATACCAGTAAGTGGTGAAAGATCTCTCTTTCCGTAAACTTCGCCTTTCATAATCCAAACCTTGATTCCCATTCTACCATAAGTAGTATGTGCTTCGGCAAGAGCATAATCAATATCGGCTCTGAAAGTTGACAAAGGAATTCTACCTTCTTTAAAACCTTCTGAACGTGCCATCTCAGCACCATTCAAACGACCAGAGATTAAAAATTTAATACCTTCAGCATTCATTCGCATAGCAGCAGCAATAGCCATTTTGATAGCTCTTCTGTATGAAATACGATTTTCAATCTGACGTGCTACACTTACTGCAACAAGGTAAGCATCTAACTCAGGCCTTTTAATTTCAAAGATGTTAATTTGAACCTCTTTGTCTGTAACTTTTTTAAGTTCTTCTTTTAACTTGTCTACCTCTTGTCCACCTTTCCCAATAATAATACCAGGTCTAGCAGTAGTGATAGTAACGGTTACAAGTTTTAAAGTTCTCTCAATAATTACTTTTGAAACACTAGCTTTAGATAAACGAGCATGGATATACTTTCTGATTTTATAATCTTCAGCGATCTTATCACCGTAATCATTTCCACCATACCAGTTTGAATCCCATCCTTTGATGATTCCAAGTCTATTTCCGATTGGATTTGTCTTTTGTCCCATCTTTATAAATTGCTTTGTGTGTTATCATTAGATCCTAATACGATTGTTACGTGATTAGAACGTTTTCTTATTCTGTGAGCTCTACCTTGTGGCGCTGGACGAAGTCTTTTCAACATCATTCCACCGTCAACTCTTATTTCTTTAATAAATAATCCAGCAGTTTCAATATCACCATCAACATTCTTTTGTTTCCAGTTATCAATTGCCGATTTTACTAAAGTTTCTAACTTACGAGAAGCTTCTTTAGAGCTAAATCTTAAAATGTTAAGTGCTCTCTCAACTTTTTGACCTCTTACCAAGTCTGCAACTAAACGCATTTTTCTAGGTGAAGTAGGGCAGTTATTTAATTTGGCGAAAGCAATAGACTTATTAGCCTCTTTTCTCGCATCTGCTGTTTCTCTTTTACGAACTCCCATTGCTTCTTATTTTTTACCTTTATTTTTTGCTCCAGCGTGACCTCTAAATGATCTAGTTGGTGAAAATTCTCCTAATTTGTGACCTACCATATTCTCTGTTACGTAAACAGGAACAAATTGACGACCATTATGAACAGCTATTGTTTGACCAACAAAATCAGGAGTAATCATAGAAGCTCTAGACCAAGTTTTAACAACAGCCTTATTACCTTTTTCAATATTTTCCTGAACTTTTTTATCTAATTTATAGTGTACAAAAGGTCCTTTTTTTAATGAACGTGCCATATCTAATTATTTCTTTCTGCGTTCAACAATATACTTATTACTTGGATTAACTTTAGAACGGGTTCTATAACCTTTAGCAGGTAATCCTTTTCTAGAACGTGGATGACCTCCAGAAGAACGACCTTCTCCACCACCCATAGGGTGATCAACAGGATTCATTGCGACTGGTCTGGTTCGTGGTCTTCTACCTAACCATCTAGTTCTACCTGCTTTACCAGATACAATTAATTGATGATCAGAATTTGAGACTGCTCCAATAGTTGCTGAACAAGTTAATAATATCAATCGTGTTTCACCGGAAGGCATTTTAATTGTGGCATATCTACCATCTCTTGCCATAAGTTGTGCAAAAGTTCCAGCGCTTCGTGCAATAGTAGCACCTTGACCAGGACGTAATTCAATACATGATATAACAGTACCCAAAGGTATTTTGCTTAAAGGAAGAGTATTTCCAATTTCAGGCGATGAATCTTCACCAGAAATTACAGTTTGTCCAACTTGTAAACCATTTTGTGCAATAATATACGTTTTGGCACCATCAGCATAAAAAAGTAACGCAATAAATGCAGTTCTGTTTGGATCATATTCAATTGACTTAACGACTGCTGGAATTCCAACTTTTGTTCTCTTAAAGTCAACAATACGATACTTTTGCTTGTGACCACCGCCAGTGTAACGCATGGTCATTTTACCTTGACTATTTCTACCTCCAGAGTTATTTTTCGGTGCAATCAATGATCGCTCCGGCTTATCAGTTGTAATAGCGTCAAAACTATTAACAACTCTAAAACGCTGACCTGGGGTAATAGGTTTTAATTTTCTTACTGACATCTTTAAATATTAGATATTGTTGTAAAAATCGATTGTTTCTCCCTCTTGTACTTGTACAATAGCTTTTTTGAAAGCATTTGTCTTTCCACTTATTAAACCACTTTTTGTGTACTTAGTAGTTCGGTCTGGTCTAACATTCATTGTATTAACATTAACAACAGTTATTCCATAAGTAGCTTCTACAGCTTTCTTAATCTGAACTTTATTAGCTTTCTTGTCTACAACAAAACCAAAACGATTAAAAAGCTCACCATCTTTAGTGATTTTTTCGGTTATGATAGGTTTAATTATGATACTCATGTCCTATTATTTTCTTAAATTTTCTTCAATTCCTTCTAAAGAACCCTCTAAAAGCACTAAATTATTAGCATTTAGTATGGCGTAAGTACTTAATTCAGAGTTTGTTACGACAGAAGTTGCCTTTAAATTGCGTGAGGACAAATATACATTTTTATTTGAATCACCCAACACAAATAAAGATTTTTTATTTTCTAATCCTAAAGAATTAATAATAGAAATAAAATTCTTTGTATTTGGCACATCAAAAGTGAAATTTTCTATAACAACAATATTTGACTCTTTTGCTTTTAATGAAAATGCAGATCTCCTTGCCAATCGTTTCAAACTTTTATTTAATTTGAAAGAATAACTTCTCGGTCTAGGTCCAAAAACAGTACCTCCACCTTTGAATAAAGGATTCTTGGCCGAACCTGCTCTTGCAGTACCAGTTCCTTTCTGCTTCTTAATTTTTCGTGTACTACCTGCAACTTCCGCTCTTTCTTTTGCTTTGTGCGTTCCCTGACGTTGATTGGCCAAGTATTGCTTAACATCTAAGTAAACTGCATGTTTATTAGGTTCTATACCGAATACTGAATCAGAAAGTTGAATCTTTCTACCAGTATCTTTTCCTGTAATATCTAAAACTTTTACTTCCATTACTTCTGAATGATTACATAAGAGTTTTTGCAACCAGGAATAGCTCCTTTAACAATAAGTAAATTCTTTTCAGAAATTACCTTTAAAACTCTAAGATTTTGTACTTTAACATTGTCGCCTCCCATTCGTCCAGCCATACGCATTCCTTTGAATACTCTAGATGGATATGATGAAGCTCCTACAGAACCTGGCGCTCTTAATCGGTTATGTTGTCCATGGGTTGCTTGTCCAACACCACCAAAACCGTGACGTTTAACAACCCCTTGAAAACCTTTTCCTTTAGATACACCTTGTACATCAACAAATTCTCCTTCGCTGAATACACCTACAGTGACACTGTCACCTAATTTAAATTCGCTTTCAAATCCTTGGAATTCAACGACTTTTTTCTTAGCAACAGTTCCAGCTTTTTTAAAATGACCTAAATCAGCTTTTGTAGAATGTTTTTCAGTTTTGTCATCGAAACCAAGTTGAAGAGCTTCGTACCCGTCAACCTCATTGGTTCTGACTTGGGTAACAACACAAGGTCCAGCTTCGATTACTGTACAAGGAATATTTTTCCCGTTTTCATCAAATAAGCTAGTCATGCCGATTTTTCTTCCAATTAACCCAGACATAATTATTATTTTAATTATTAAAAAATAGTAAACCAAAAAAAACAAATTGGAAAATTAATGAATTATTAACCAAAATACTTAATTTGAAATACTCGAAAATTATACTTTTATTTCAACTTCAACTCCACTCGGTAATTCTAATTTCATTAAAGCATCGATAGTTTTTGATGAAGACGAATAAAT
>JACMPO010000244.1 GCA_014377455.1 Flavobacterium sp. | reverse complement strand
GTATAATCAATGGCTTGTTGAAAGGCTTTGTCGAGGTTTTTGCCTCGGCTTTTCATTTCAACTAATATAGTGCCTTTCCAAAGCAGGTCAATATAACCATCGGCATCCGAAAGTTTTTTAACACGGTGTTCAAACGTGCCTATTTTTTTTCGGGTGATGCCAAAGACATCAAAGAAAGCATCTAAAAAGGGTTTGGCATCCGCTTCTTCATTGGCCGTATCCGCCCATTCTTTAGAAAAACGAATGGCTCTTTCTTTAATTTCATTCCAGCTTAAGGTCATAATTTTTGGTTGTGATTTTTGTTTGTTTTTTGAGGTTTAAATTTATTATTCTTATTGGCTCTTCGCGCTAATGGATTTGCGCTTGAGCGGGGGCTATAGGCAGTGGTTTTATATTCCTAACTCAATTGATTTGATATTGAATAAGTTAATTTGACCAATTTTATCCTTATGAATAACAATTGTTAATTTAGCAGGATGTTTAAATTTCATTTCACTTAATTTAAATGTCCATAACATTATCTTTAATAAATCTTCGTCGCTTATATTTTTGTGTTCTTTTATTCGCGTGATACCAGAACCGAAAACAGGAACGGAAACAGATTTTTGGGAGTAAACACGGTTAACTCTATCCCAAAAATTAATCAAAAATTCTATGTATTCGGGCATTGTCAGAGTTGCTTTATTATGCTCATCAAATTTAGAAAATGCAGTTAGTATAAATTCTTCATAAACAAAAATTGTACTTAATTTAAATTGTACTGTTTTACCCCCCAGTCTTCTATTAACTTGCTTATTAATCACATCTAATTCATCTGATTTTTCTATTATGAAATTATCAAGTTCCTGTATCTTCCCACTAAAATATTTATTAATAAAAATACCATTAAGTGATTTATTAGATATTATTTTATCATCAACTATAGTATCGAAATAGTCATTAAATGCTATTGTTTTAAGACCGTCTTCGGAAAATAAATCACCACATTTAATATTTACTTTACTACCATCAATATCAATATCAATATTCGTAAGCTTATTAGCCATATACCAAATAATTAAATAAATAATTATTAAAATAAAAAAAGATAAATAACCAAAATATTTTAAACATTCTTTATAATCTTCGGGTATAATATTAAAAAGTAGTATGAATGATAAAACACCATATATTACTGAAAAATAAGCCCAGAATTTGTTTGTAACACCTTTGTCAAAAAAGTTAACTTTCATAATTAGTTATTTATAAAAATAATCATTCGGATCTTTTCTGGAATCTATTCTAAAATCTGAATTATTTAAAGCCATTTTTATTGTATCTTTATTCATAGGTACGTGTAGTACAGGCACTTTTGATTTAGAATCTCTGAACGCTGGTAATTTATTCCATAAATTTTTTACAACATTATTTAAGTTATTTTTATCAGAAGTAAGTAAATCATCCTTTGTTTTTAAATCAGGATATATAACAATGACAGGTAGACCTAGACTATTTACTCCATACTCAATTTCTTCTCTTACTGCTCTTGAATTCTGAGTGTCGTTACTTAGAAATAAGACAATATTATTAGAATTTCTAAGTCTCTCTCTAAGTCGCGGTTTGAGTGTCGTTTCCCAATCACTATTATCACGAACATTATAAGTAATATCGTGTGCATTGTTAAATGGAAAAGAACTATCTAATCCTTTCCACGCTTTGAGCATATTGTAATAACAAAAATCTTTAGTTGCGTGAGCGCCAAGAGATGATTCATTGAATGGTTCACTTACATAAAATGCACAATAATTGTAAATTTTACTCATAATTTGGTTTGTTTTTTAACTTGTTATTCTTTGTTAGTTGCTATGTTTTTTCATTATTTTAATTTGATTTGTACCGATAGTTCATCCATATTTAGTTTATTCATAATGTTAGATAATCTTGAAATACAACCAGTAGCGGAAATGTTTATATGAATAAAAATTTCTTCTTGTTTTAATTCTTTAAATTTTTCCCATACTCTTCCATCAAATGCTTTATATCGGTTTGACAAGTCAGGATTTTTATCTACTAATAATTCCAATTTTTTCCATTCAACAATCGTTTCTTCTTTTTTAAATAATTCAAATTGATTTTCTAGTATGAATTCAAAGTCAAAATGTTTGTAATCACGTAAATATTTGACAAATGAAATAAAGACGTCTTGCCAAGATTTTACTTTTAAAATTGTTCCGTAAATAATTAGTTCTTCGGGTTTATTTCCTTCTACAAAATCGCTTGCATCGTTGTCAATTGGAGAAAAAAGTGAATTGTCATTTACTTTTGTATTCCAATTTGATTTTGTTTTGTATGTTTCAGGTAAAGGAAATGTCTCAAGAAACCATTCAATCATTTTACTTTGATGCGACATTATACTGGTTTGATTCCAAATGTTTTTATCTATAACTGCTAAACGATAATTTAAGTTTGAAGTTTTTAATTTAGATTTTTTTTCAGTAAAAGGCTTATTTCCAATTTCGCTATTAAATTCTGTTAATATTAAATTACCTATATTATGGATAAAAGTTTTATGCACATTATCAAAAGATTTTCCTAGTTCAGATTTCCACGTTTCGTCAAGTTTCTGAGGCATAATATGTTCTATTGTTATTTTAGGATTTCTAAAATCAACAGCCACTTTGGTATTATTCTCTTCAATTTTTCCAAGTATAAATTTTGAATACTTTTTTAAACCCTCATAAAAATTTAAAGTTGAGAGTTTATCTTTCATTTCGCCATCATTTGGGAATCGCATTCTGAAAAACATATTTGACAATAATTCAACCATTGTGGTATTTTCTGCCGCCAAATCTTCAATTCTGTTACAAAGTAATACAATGTTCTTGTTTTCACCTTGAGTTAACCCAAGAATTCTTTTTCGTATTAGGTATGTTCTAATAATTTTTAAAACATTAATTAAAACTTCATCGGTAAGTTTTGTTGTTTTTGATTTATCTTGATGATATTTTAGTAATCCTAAAACAAAAGGTTTAAAAGCTTCAGCTTTTATATCGTGAAAAATATTTCTTAAAAGCTCTTTTAACTCAGCATTATTTTTGAAATTTTCGGAAATGACATCAGTTATTTTGTCTATTATAATCCATTTATAAATTATAACATATTCTGTTATGTCGTTAATAAAATCAATTCTTTCCCCAAATGTAGTTTCCACGAATTCTTTAAAAAGTTGGTAAACTTCTTTTGTGTTATTATCGCTTACTACTTTAATTGAACTTTCTGTTTTAAATTGAAGATAATCTCTAAAAAATTCAGATGTTTTATCAATTAATACTGTTTCAATTTTTGGATGCCAAATTTTTTCATAAATGTCAGACTGCTTAATACTGTTTAAATTTAGTAGTACATAGTTTCTTACCAAATCCGATAGTGTTAATGGTTTACCCAACGAATTTAAAGTTTCAAATATTATTTGAGGATCTTCGCCTTTAAATGGTCTTTCATCTAAAAAAATTATAGCAACATTCATTTTTTGAATTGCTAAAATATAATGCTTCAATTCTATTGAAGCATTAAGTGCTTTTTTGTCAATTATCAATTTTAAAAAAAGTTGATACGCATTTTTGATTATACCAGGTTTAACTTCTTCTTCAAGAACAAGTGCACGATATGCTTGCCAATCTTTTGTTACTTGTTTTAGTTTTATCTTATCTTGAAATGTTGAGTCATCATTTGTTAAATAATTTCGGGTAATTCGATTTTTGTTTTCAACATCGTTTTCTAAATCACGCAAAGCAATTAAAAAAATCAGTGTAGAAGTTAATCTTTGTTGTCCATCGACAACAACTGATTTGTGTGCAAATCCTGACTTTTCTTCTTTAATTACCAATGTCCCAAAAAAATGTTCTAGTTTTTCGTGTTGAGTGCTGTCAACTTCTGAATTTATTATTCGTGTAACGTCGCTAAAATATCTTTCAATTTCTGGTTTTCCCCAAGCATAAGCTCTTTGAAAAGGCGGAATAAAAAATGAAGTTGCATTTTTTGCCAACACATCGTGGATTGAATGATTTTCTGTTTTCATATAAAATTTATGTTTATTTGTTTTAGCGGAATTTTGAGAGAACGTTGCATCTAACTTGTATATATGTTTCGTAAAATCAGACCTATCTACCCAAATTTAGATGTATAAGTCTGACAAACGTCATCCTCTTTTTATTTCTCAAATATATTAAAAAAATCTTAACAACGTTTCTCCTTCCAGCTCCGCAAACAAACAAATTCGTTCGTGTGGTTTTATTAAGATTTATTTGTATTTGCAAGAATTGTATTTTTATAATTTATCTACTCTCCTCGTTTTCGGCTTTCATCTTTTTTTTAACTCCGTCAAAGTTTTAAACTTTGACGGAGTTTTAAAAAAATAACTACCCTCCAAATACAATTTCAACAATGTCGCTTGGTTGCCCAATTTCGGCATC
>JACMPO010000243.1 GCA_014377455.1 Flavobacterium sp. | reverse complement strand
TCTTTAGGCATACTACTTCCTGTAACAGAAGGTAAATTATAATTAGTTGTAAAACCTGTTCCACTTCCAGCAGTTTCAAAATTACCATTTATAAGTAAATTTTGAGAAGCTAAAAGGTTAGCTGAAAGTAAAGTAAGTAGTAAAAAAAAGGTACTTTTTTTCATTATAATTTTAATTTTTAAGAGCGAAATTTACATCAAATCAACGAATTATTGTGTTAAAATTTCATATTTTTAAAATTCGTAATGCATAAGTCATTTATAAATCAATATTATTTATCTTTGCAATCTATTATTAGGAATTAAATTCTGATTAAAAAATACAATGAATAACGAAGATTTCAACGACGAAATAGGTCAAAATCATATTGGAACAAACGAAGAAACACCACTCAGAAGCGATGCATTTGAAAAAAGTGATGAAGAAAAAATTGAACTCATTAAAAAAGATGTAGCAAATATTTTAACCACTCTTGGAATAGATTTAACCGACGATAGTTTAAAAGGTACTCCTAACAGGGTTGCAAAAATGTTTGTGAAAGAAATTTTTGGTGGATTAAATCCAAATAGAAAACCGAGTTCTTCAACATTTGATAATAAATACAAGTACAATGAGATGCTTGTTGAAAAAAACATTGTGGTTTACTCCACTTGCGAACATCATTTGTTGCCAATTGTTGGACGAGCTCATGTCGCTTACATTTCCAATGGGAAAGTGGTTGGCTTATCAAAAATGAATCGAATTGTAGATTATTTTGCAAAACGACCTCAGGTTCAAGAACGATTGACAATTCAAATTGTTAGAGAATTGCAAAAGGTTTTGAATACTAATAATGTTGCTTGTATTATAGATGCCAAACATTTGTGTGTGAATTCTAGAGGCATTAGAGATATAGAAAGTAGCACCGTTACCGCAGAATATGGTGGGAAATTTAAAGAAGAAGCAACCCGTAAAGAATTTTTAGAATTTATCAAACTAGAAACAAATTTCTAATCACGAAACTATAATTAAGCAGTGCAAACCTAGCCCAGATAGAAGTGAAAAACGTTTTAGAGAAGCACATTTGTGTAAAAAATGTGCTTCTCTAAAACTTTGAAACGATAGCTGGAATAGCTCCAAAAAAACTTATGTTGTATAAAGAAAATAAACTCAAAATTTACAATTCGCTTTCGGGAGAAAAAGAAATTTTTAAACCCTTTCACGAGGGAAATGTTGGCATGTATGTTTGTGGACCAACAGTTTACAGTAATGTTCACCTTGGGAATGTGAGAACTTTTTTGAGTTTTGATGTTATTTTTAGATATTTTATTCATTTAGGATACAAAACCCGATACGTTCGAAATATTACTGATGTTGGACATATTGTGGATGATGTGGACGATGGAGAGGATAAAATCGCAAAAAAAGCACGACTAGAAGAATTGGAACCAATGGAAATTGTTCAAAAATATACCGTAGATTTTCATACTATTCTTGAAAAATTTAATTTTTTGCCACCCAGTATTGAACCCACTGCAACAGGACACATTATTGAACAAATCGAAATTGTAAAGCAAATTATTGCAAATGGTTTTGGATATGAAGCCAATGGATCTGTTTATTTTGATGTTGTAAAATACAATGAAAATCATAATTATGGAATTTTAAGCGGTCGGAATATTGAAGACATGCTTGCCAATACAAGAGATACTGAAGGGCAAAGTGACAAAAGAAATTCGCAAGATTTTGCCCTTTGGAAAAAAGCAGAACCCGAACATATTATGAGATGGCCATCGCCATGGGGTTTAGGTTTTCCAGGTTGGCATTTGGAATGTACTGCAATGAGCACTAAATATTTAGGTGAAACTTTTGATATTCATGGTGGTGGTATGGATCTTAAATTTCCACATCACGAATGTGAAATTGCTCAAAATGAAGCCTCTTCAGGAAAAACTCCAGTCCATTTTTGGATGCATGCTAACATGCTAACTTTAAACGGTAAAAAAATGTCGAAATCCACTGGAAATAATATTTTGCCTGGTGAAATTTTTACTGGCGACAGTCCATTTTTGAGTAAAGGTTTTTCACCAAATGTGGCTCGTTTTTTTATGCTTCAAGCACATTATCGAAGTGTTTTAGATTTTTCTGACGAAGCCATTTTAGCCGCAGAAAAAGGCTTTAACAGATTGATGGAAGGCTTGAAATTAATTTCTGAAATTGAAGTAAATACAACAAGTACATTGGATATTATTTCTTGGAGAAAAAATTGTTATGAAGCAATGAATGACGATTTTAATTCGCCTATTTTGATTGCAAATTTATTTGAAGGAATTCGCTTTGTAAATGTTTTAAATGACAAACGAGAAACAATAACTGTAACTGATTTAACAATTTTAGAAACTACTTTAAATCAATTTATTTACGACGTATTAGGAATTTCAAAAGATGCTAATTCTAATCAATCTACAGATAAACTTGAAGGAGTTGTAAACGTACTTATTGAAATGCGGAATGAAGCTAGAGCAAATAAAAATTGGGCTTTATCTGATCAAATTAGAGATAAACTTGCCGTTTTAGGAATACAATTAAAAGATGGAAAAGAAGGAACTGGATTTACTTATTAACTCCTTTATTTTCTTAAATTTAAAATTAATTACGCTAAAATAAGCCGTAATAATACTAAAAAATTGAAATCAGATTTTCTTACATATCAAGCACAAACCACACCTTATCCGCTAGGAATCAATGTTTTTTATGCATTAGGATCCTATATTTACAGTTGTGATAATAAAAAGTATTTAGATTTTGTCGCAGGAGTATCTGCGGTTTCACTTGGACATCAAAATAAAAGAGTTAACGATGCTATAAAAAATCAACTTGATAAATATTCGCACGTAATGGTTTATGGGGAATATGCCCAAAATCCAGCTGTAGAATATTGCAAATTACTCGCACAAAATTTACCACCACAACTAAACAAAGTTTACCTTGTCAATTCAGGAACTGAAGCCTGTGAAGGTGCATTAAAATTAGCACGACGCGTAACTGGTAGAAGTCAGTTAATTTCCTGCCATAATGCGTATCATGGCAATACAATGGGTTCAATGAGTGTCATGGGATTTGAAGAACGAAAACAAGTTTTTAGACCCTTGATTCCAGATGTTGATTTCATTACTTTTAATAATGAGGCTGATTTAGAAAAAATAACAACAAAAACTGCAGGAATAATTCTCGAGAGTATTCAAGGTGGCGCTGGTTTTATTCAACCACAGGATGACTTTTTATCAAAAGTTAAAAAACGCTGTGACCAAGTTGGTGCTCTATTAATAATTGATGAAATTCAACCAGGTTTCGGTCGCACTGGAAAACTATTTGGATTTGAAAACTACAATGTAATTCCTGACGTAATTATTATTGGAAAAGGAATGGCAGGCGGAATGCCAGTTGGAGCTTTTGTTGCAAAAGAAGAATACATGGATTTACTAACAGATAATCCAAAACTAGGACATATAACTACATTTGGAGGGCATCCAGTTATAGCAGCTGCTTGTCTAGCTACTTTACAAGTAATTATAGAAACCGATTTAATTGCACAAACACTTGAAAAAGAAAAACTCTTTAGACAACTTTTGGTACATCCTTTGATACAAGAAATTAGAGGAATTGGATTGATGCTTGCTGTAATGACATCGGGTTCTGAATTAACAAATAAAGTTATTTTTAAATGTCAAGATAGAGGATTAATTTTATTTTGGTTATTATTTGAACCTTGTGCTATAAGAATAACGCCACCACTTACAATTTCAGAATCAGAAATTAGAGAAGGATGTACTATTATTCTAGAGGTATTGGACAAAATTTATAACGAGAAATAGTGTATTAGTAAACTTTATTATCACTTTGTATAATATTTTCTTGTTAATTAAATTGTTCAAAACAAATACAAAAAATATAAAAAACAGGCACTTATTGCTTACTTTTAACTAAGCTAATTAATACATAAAAAGTATGCATCTAAGCGAAGAAGAAGACGACTATAACTTATCATTATCAAAATTTGAATCCATGTTAAAAACTAACAAGGTTCTTTTTTTTGATTCCGAGGAATTTGAAGAAATCATACTTCATTATCTCGATATTGGTAAATCGAATTTAGCTAAAAAAGCATTAAAACTAGCACTCGAACAACATCCTAAATCTACTGGATTAAAGCTTGTTCAGGTTGAAATGCTTGTTTATGAAGACAAACTCGATATGGCTGAAAAAATGCTTAATGAGTTATATTTAATTGAACCCACAAACGAGGAAATATTTATTCAAAAAGCAAATATTTATTCCAAAAGAGACGATCACGAAAAAGCAGTAGAATTGCTTAAAGAAGCATTGAAATTTACAGATGATTTAGCTGATGTTTACAATTTAATTGGGATGGAATATCTTTTTATGGACAGTCTTGAACTGGCGAAAGAAAATTTTATTCGATGCATGGAGGAAGATCCTGAGGATCAATCTGCACTTTACAACGTGGTTTACTGTCACGAATTCCTTGACCAAAATCAAGATGCAATTGATTATTTATTAAAATATATTGATCAAAATCCGTACTCAGAAATTGCTTGGCACCAAGTAGGACGATTACATTATGGTTTAAAAAACTATGAAGAAGCCGTTCGTGCATTTGAATTTGCAACATATATAGATGATGAGTTCATAGGTGCTTTCATGGAAAATGGAAAGGCTTTAGAGCGACTTAAACGCTATAAAGATGCTATCGAAAATTATCAGCGTACCATCGATTTAGACGATCCCACGTCATACGCATTATTGCGAATAGGAAAATGTTTTGAAAGACTTGGAAATAAACCCGAGGCACTAAAATATTACAATAAAACGGTACACGAAGACCCACTTTTAGATAAAGGTTGGATTGCTATAACCGATTTCTATTTGAGACAAAAACTTTATACAAAAGCATTGCATTTTGTAAACAAAGCTTTAGAAATAGACAATCAAAACAAGGCATATTGGAAACGGTATGCTACAATTAATAAGTCATTAAATCTGTTTGAAGAAGCTGAATTTGGATATAGAAAAGCTGTAGAACTTGGGGATGGAAACTTAGATACATGGCTTTATTGGATCGACATTCTACTACAATTAAAAGAATTTGAAGGAGCAAACTTGGCTTTATTGCAAGCAACCGAATTTTTTCCAGACCAACCTAAAATAGAGTTTAGACTTGCCGGATTATATTTTATGATTTCGGATATTAAAAAAGGGTCATTTCATTTAAGCACAGCATTACGACTTAAAAAGGAAGATATAAAAATTTTAGAAGTTTTATTTCCAGCAATTTGGTCAGACAAAAAAGTACAAAATTTAATAGCAAAATATTTGAAATAATGTCAAAACATTTTTTTGCTTTTTTACTATTATTTACTTGTCTTAGTTTTAGTCAGGCTAAAAAAATAACACCTCGAATTAATTCAATTTTAAAAAAACAAACTCAAAAAAATAACTCATTAAAAGTTATTGAGGAGTCAAAACCAGTTAAGAACTACGATTCAAATAGTATCCCTCCATATCAGGAAGAACTTAATATTACCGCTGTGCCAGACGAGATAAACGCCGAAGACAAATTATATAACGCGTCAGGTGTCGAGGTCACTCCAGAATTTCCTGGAGGACAAATAAATTTTATGAAATTTGTTTCAAAAGAATTTAAATTGCCCACAGATGATGACTTTCAAGGCGGATTAATAATGGTAAGTTTTATTGTAGAAAAAAGTGGCAAAATAACTAATATAAACGTCATCAATGATTTAGGATACAATACCAAACAAGAGACTATCAGAGTACTTTCTATATCGCCACTTTGGAAACCAGGAATTGAGAACGGAAAAAATGTTAGATGTTCGTTTACCATTCCAATAAAAATACTTGTTAACAGTGGAAAGTAAAAAATATGGGTTACTAGGTAAGAATATTTCTTACTCATTTTCAAAAAAATATTTTACTGAAAAATTTTCAAATCAGTTATTTGCTGATTGTTCTTATGAAAATTTTGATATTGAATCTATTGCAGAATTTCCGATACTACTAAAAAATAATCTTGATATTAAAGGCTTAAATGTTACTATTCCTTATAAAGAATCTATACTACCCTATTTAGACAAATTATCGAAAAAAGCTACACTAATTGGCGCTGTAAATGTTGTAAGATATACAAAAAACGGATTGTTAAAAGGTTACAATTCCGACTACTATGGTTTCAAAAAATCAATTCAACCTTTGTTACAACCTCATCATAAAAAAGCATTGATTCTAGGAACTGGTGGAGCTAGTAAAGCTGTTGCTTTTGCTTTGGATGAACTTAATATCTATTATACCTTTGTATCGCGTGAAGCATCAGATAAAACTATTACTTACGACAGAATAAATGCGACAACTTTTGATAATTTTCAGATAGTAATAAATTGTACTCCGCTTGGAACCAGTCCTAATATCGAAGAATTTCCTCCCATTCCTTATCATTTTTTTACTGACAAGCATTTAGCATTCGATTTAATTTACAACCCAGAAGAATCAGCTTTTTTGCGTAAAGCAAAAAAAAGAGGTGCTACAATTAAAAACGGATTTGAAATGCTAATTTTCCAAGCTGAAAAAGCATGGGAAATTTGGAATAAATAAAACAAAAAAACTACTTTATTTCTAAAGTAGTTTTTTTGTTTTATAAATTTTTAATTAAACTTGGGAATGACGCGATTCAATTTCCTCAATGTCTTTCTTCTTCATCGTATCAACTAAAACCGGCGTTGCAATAAATAATGAAGAATAAGTTCCCACTACAATCCCTACTAACATCGCGAATATAAATCCTCTGATAGATTCTCCACCATAAATAAACATTACTAACAATACCATAATCATCATTAAAGATGTATTTACAGTTCGGGATAATGTGGTGTTAATAGAAGCATTTACAACTTCTTGGAAATTACCTTTTATTTTACCAGCAAGAAATTCTCTAATTCGATCAAATACAATAACAGTATCATTCATAGAGTAACCAATAACGGTAAGGATTGCCGCTATAAAATGTTGATCCATTTCCATGTGAAACGGCATTATTTTATAGAAAATTGAGTAAATTCCTAATACAAATATTACATCATGTGCCACTGCAGCAATTGCTCCAAGTGAATATTGCCATTTTCTGAAAGATAACATTAAATATAAAAATACTATTGCCATGGCTCCAAGAACTGCCCAGTAAGCATTAGTTTTAATATCTGCTGAAATAGACGCTCCAACTTTAGAGGCTTGCAAGACTCCAAAAGTCTTTTTATCATCTGAATTGATAAATTTATCGTAAGACATGTTTGTATAGTATTTTTTCAAAACACCATATAATTTTTCGTTTACTTCCTTATCAACATCAGTACCTTCAACATTGATTTTATATTTAGTTGTAATTCTCAATTGATCAATATCACCAAATACTTTTGCTTCAGCACTACCAAAAACTTTTGATAATTCGTCTGAAATTTGAGTTGGTTCAACTGGTTTTTCAAATTTAACTTGAAACGTTCGTCCTCCTACAAAATCCACACCTTCATCTAATCCGTTTACGTAAAATGAAATACAACTAACAATGATTACCGTACTTGAGATAATGTAAGTCCATTTTTTTGCTCCTAAGAAGTTAAAATGGAACCCTGTAAACCAATTTTTTGATAATGAAGTTACAAAAGTGATGTTGTCTCCATTAGCCACGGCGCGATCTAAAAATATTCTCGCAATAAAAATTGAAGTAAATAACGATGTGAAAATACCTATTAATAAAGTTGTAGCAAAACCTTGAATTAAACCAGTTCCAAAGATAAATAATACTGATCCAGTTAAAACGTGCGTTACGTTTGCATCAATTATAGATCGCATTGCACCTTTCCAACTGTACGACATTCTTACTGCTTCTTCTAGGGATTTTCCCGATCTCAATTCTTCTTTAGCTCTTTCGTAAATAATGATATTTGCATCAACAGCTGTACCAAGAGTTAAAACAATTCCTGCAATTCCAGGTAATGTTAAAACAGCACCTAAACTTGCCAGAATTCCAAACAAAAATAGTAAGTTTACTAAAAGTGCGATGTTGGCATACCAACCTGCTTTTCCGTAATAAACTAACATCCAAAGAGAAACCAATAATAGACCTATCAACGAGGAAGTCGTTCCTGCATCAATTGCTTTTTGTCCTAAACTTGGACCTACAACTTCCGATTGAACAATATCAGCCTTAGCTGGTAATTTCCCTGCTCGCAACACATTAGCTAAATCTTTAGTTTCTGTAATATCAAAACTTCCTGAAATTTCTGATCTTCCTCCAGAAATGGCACCATTTGAAACTCCTGGTGCAGAATAAACTACATCATCTAAAGCAATTGCTATATAACTTTTTTGTGTAGATGCTCTTCCAGTTAATTCTTCCCAAACTTTTGCACCTTGACCATTCATTTGCATGGAAACAGCGGGCTTTCCAGATTGATCAAAAGTATCAGAAGCATCTGTAATAACGCCACCACTTAAAGGTGCTGCATTATCTTTATTTCCTTTTAAAGCATATAAATCGAATGTTTCAACATCTTTTTTAGTTTTTTCATCTTTAGTAACATTTGGTTTGCCCCAAACAAATTTTACAAATCGTTTGTCAGCAGGAATCAAAACTCTAATGTCTGCTCTTTTTAAATAAGAATTAACTTTTGCTGTATCTTTAGCAGAAACTATCCCTAATACTGGACCACCACCTTGACTTACAAATTTGTCAAAAAATGGATTGTCACCCTTTTTGGTTGATACTGAATCTTTTTTCTTATCGGTCAACAAATTACTCAAAGTATCTTTAAGCTTAGCAACACTATTTTCAACTACATTTTTTTCAGTAATTTTTAAAGCATTGTTTGCTGCAACTAAAAACGGACCTATTTCGTCTAATTTATACGTTTCCCAAAATTCCAACTGCGCCGTACTTGATAATAGTTTTTTGATTCGATCAACATCTTTTGCACCAGGTAATTCAACAAGGATTCTTCCAGATTCACCAATTTTTTGAATGTTAGGTTGAGATACTCCAAACTTGTCAATACGCTTATTTAAAACACCAAAAGCACTTTCAACCGACTCATTTACCTTATTTTTAATGATTTTTTTAACATCAGAATCTGAAGTATTAAAATCGATACCAGCATCATGTAAACTTCTATTAGCAAATACATCTGGCGAAGATAGTTTGGTTTGAGTACCAGCTGAGGCCGCATCAAACGCTTCAAAAAAGGCATCTAAATAAGTTTGATTCCCTTTTTGATTTTTAGTTGCATCAAGCAAAGCTTTATTAAAAACTGGATTTTTAGAATGATTTGCAAGTCCAGCCAAAACATCTTTTACAGAAATTTGAAGTATAACGTTTATTCCTCCTTCTAAGTCAAGTCCTTTGTTAATTTGTTTTTTACTAACTTCACCGTAAGTATAATCGGTAAATCCTAAATTAAAAACTTTCTCTTTACTTATAGAATCTAAATATTTTACTTCCTTGTCAGGATGTCCACCAGCAAATGCCTTAGCATCTTTTTGAACCTTATTGGCAACAAATGTGAAAGAAAGTTGGTAAATACTTACCAGTGCAAATAAAATTGCAAAAAATTTAATGAGTCCTTTATTCTGCATTAGTACTAATATTAATTATTTTTTGTTATTGAATTTTCAAAAAACCTTGTTCACCAGATAAGCATTTGATTTACAAATAATAGTAAACAAAAAACATAATGACGCTTTTTTTGAAACGTGCAAATATATAATTAACCGAAAGATTAACAAATTATTTACACACTAATATCAAAAAAATGAATTAAAATAATCTCAGAATATGTATTGGACTAACATATTCTGCATTTTAAACGTCTGCCAGACTTCATATCCTTGCAAATAGAAAATATATTTACACAATTTGAAATCCGTTAATAATAACTTTTCACTACAAATACATTTGAGAATGTAAAATTATGATGCACTTTATTAAATTTAAAATAAAAATATAAAAAATACTATGCGTGCATAATAAAATTTTATACATTTGTGATGAAACTAAAACGTTATAGTGTGCCTGTTGCTATTAAAAAAAAGATATTACTTTTACAGATAAAATTGTTTCGACAAATTATATAGGTAAAAAGTACTTTTTATGAGAGATAAAACAATAGATTATATTCTTAGAGCTACTTGGCAAGCAGTTTCGAGATTATATAATGAAGAAGCGTCAAAATTTGAAGGCTCCATGGCGATAGGTTTTGCATTGTTAAGTATTGATAAAGAAATTGGAACTCCATCATCTGCAATAAGCAATCGAATGGGCATGGAAGCAACAAGTTTAACCAGAACTTTAAAGGCTTTAGAAGAAAAAGGATTAATTTATAAAAAAAGAAACCCTCAAGATGGACGTGGGGTTTTGATATATCTTACTGAATTTGGAAAACAAATGAGAGAACAATCTAAACAAACTGTGCTCCAGTTTAACGAAATAATTCATAAGAATATTTCAAGTGAAAAATTGCAAACTTTCATGGAAGTTGCCGATACAATAAATGATTTAATTGCCGAAAAGAAGATATTTTAGAATTATATAGTAAAGAAACAAGAAGAAAGAAAACCTTATGCCTAGAAGAATCTTGCATCTTGGATCTTGCTTTAAAAAACAATAGACAAGATAATGAAACGAATTATTAAAAAAGTAGCTGTAGTTGGATCGGGAATAATGGGTTCGGGCATAGCGTGTCACTTTGCAAACATAGGTCTTGAAGTTTTACTTCTCGATATTATTCCAAATTCATTAACCGAAATAGAGGAAAAGAAAGATTTGACCCTAGAAAGTAAAGTCGTTCGCAACCGAATTGTTAACGAGCACTTAGCAAATGCTTTAAAAAGTAGTCCATCGCCTATTTACAACCAAAAATTTGCTAGCAGAATTACAACAGGAAACACCACTGACGATATGGCGAAAATTGCCAATTACGATTGGATTATCGAAGTTGTAGTGGAACGATTGGATATCAAGAAATTAGTGTTTGAACAAATAGAAAAGTACAGAAAACCTGGAACTTTAGTAACTTCTAACACATCTGGAATTCCAATAAAATTTATGAGCGAAGGTCGAAGTGACGATTTCCAGAAGCATTTCTGCGGAACACATTTCTTCAATCCTGCGCGTTATTTAAAATTATTCGAAATTATTCCTGGTCCGCAAACTTCATCAGAAGTATTGGATTTCTTAACCAATTACGGCTCACAATTCCTTGGAAAAACATCGGTCGTTGCCAAAGATACTCCAGCATTTATAGGAAACCGTATTGGTATTTTCGGAATTCAGAGTTTGTTTCACTTGGTTACCGAAATGGGTTTAACTATCGAAGAAGTTGATAAATTAACCGGACCAGTTATTGGTCGACCAAAGTCGGCAACCTTCAGAACTGTTGATGTTGTTGGTTTAGATACTTTAGTTCACGTTGCCAACGGAATTTATGAAAACTGCCCGAACGACGAAGCGCATGAATTGTTTAAACTCCCAATGTTCATAAACAAAATGATAGAAAACAAATGGTTGGGAAGCAAAACGGGTCAAGGTTTCTACAAAAAAGTGGACAAAGACATTCTAACTTTAGATTTAGCTACTTTAGAATACACAGCAGCGAAAAAAGCAAATTTTGCTACTCTAGAATTAACTAAAACTATTGATAAACCAATAAACAGATTTAAAGTTTTAGTAACAGGAAAAGACAAAGCAGGCGAATTTTACAGAAAATCATTTTCTTCAATGTTTGCTTATGTGTCTAAAAGAATTCCAGAAATTTCAGACGAATTATACAAAATTGACGATGCCATGAAATCTGGTTTCGGTTGGGAAAATGGTCCATTCGAAATTTGGGATGCCATTGGTGTTGAACAGGGAATCGAATTAATGAAAGCTGAAAGTTACGAGCCGGCAAATTGGGTTACAGAAATGTTAGCTTCTGGAACTACATGTTTTTATACAGTAAAAGAAGGCGCTACCTATTTCTATAATATTCCAACAAAGTCACAAGTAAAAGTTCCTGGACAAGATAGTTTCATAATCTTAAATAACATCCGTGAAACTAAAAAAGTTTGGAGTAATTCTGGAGCAATCATCCAAGATTTAGGTGACGGAATTTTAAATTTAGAATTCCAAAGTAAAATGAATACCATTGGTGGCGATGTTTTGTCTGCCATCAATAAAGCAATTGATTTATCAGAAAAAGAATATCAAGGATTAGTCATTGGAAATCAAGCAACTAACTTCTCTGTTGGAGCGAATATCGGAATGATTTTTATGATGGCTGTTGAACAAGAATATGACGAGTTGAATATGGCAATCAAAATTTTTCAAGACACTATGATGCGCGTTCGTTATTCAGGAATTCCAATTGTTGTTGCACCACACGGAATGACTTTTGGTGGTGGATGCGAAATGAGTTTACATGCCGATAAAGTTGTCGCTACTGCAGAAACGTATATGGGATTAGTAGAATTTGGAGTTGGAGTAATTCCTGGTGGTGGTGGTTCGAAAGAATTGACGTTGAGAGCATCCGATTTATTTCATAAAAACGATGTTGAATTGAATGTTTTACAAGAATATTTCATGACCATCGCTATGGCAAAAGTATCAACATCAGCATATGAAGCTTTTGATTCTGGATTGTTACAAAAAGGTAAAGATATTGTAGTTGTCAACAAAGACCGACAAATTGCCGAAGCTAAGAAACACGCGTTGTTAATAGCAGAAGCTGGCTACACACAACCCATTCCGAGAAAAGACGTAAAAGTGTTAGGAAAACAAGCCTTAGGAATGTTCTTAGTTGGTACAAACCAAATGGTTGCTGGAAAATACATCTCAGAACATGATTTGAAAATCGCAAATAAATTAGCTTACGTTATGGCTGGTGGCGATTTATCAGAACCCACTTTAGTATCCGAACAATATTTATTGGATATCGAACGTGAAGCATTCTTGAGTTTGTGTACCGAAAGAAAAACATTGGAACGTATCCAATTTATGTTAACAAAAGGAAAACCTTTGAGAAATTAGAATTAAGACTGAAGTATTAAGTATTAAGACATTAAAAGAAAGTATGCACAATTTTGAAAAACTAAAAATATGGCAAAAAGCAATGGACATAGCTATTGAAGTTTATGAAATTTCTTTGCTTTTGCCGAATGACGAAAAATTTAATTTAATTCATCAATTAAAAAAGTGTGCTGTTTCTATACCTTCCAATATCGCTGAAGGCTCAGGTCGAAATCACAATAAAGAGTTTATTCAATTTTTAGGAATTGCAAATGGATCAACTTTTGAATTAATTACACAATTAATTTTAGCTAAAAGATTAAAACTAATAAAAGAAGAAATAATACAACCTATAATTAGTCAATTAGTAGAAGTTTCAAATATGAATTTCTCTTTTCAAAAAACATTAAAAGCATAATTAAACGATTGGTAAGTCTTAGTACTTAATACTTCAATCTTAATACAATAACTATGAAAACAGCGTATATAGTATCCGGATTTCGTACAGCCGTTGGAAAAGCACCAAAAGGAGTTTTCCGTTTCAAACGTCCTGACGAGTTAGCAGCAGAAACCATTGAACATTTAATGGAGCAATTTCCATATTTCGACAAAAAAAGAATAGACGATGTAATGGTTGGAAACGCTATGCCAGAAGCCGAACAAGGTTTAAACGTGGGTCGATTAATCTCCTTAATGGGATTAAAAGTTACCGATGTTCCAGGCGTAACCGTTAACAGATATTGCGCCTCAGGATTAGAAACTATTGGAATGGCAACAGCAAAAATCCAAAGCGGAATGGCTGATTGTATCATCGCTGGCGGAGCTGAAAGTATGAGTTTTATTCCAATGGGCGGATATAAACCAACTCCAGATTACGCAGTCGCAAAAGAAGGAAACGAAGATTATTATTGGGGAATGGGTTTAACTGCAGAAGCAGTTGCCAAACAATTCAATATTTCTCGTGAAGATCAAGATGAGTTTGCATTTCATTCGCATCAAAAAGCGTTGAAAGCCCAAGCCGAAGGTAAATTTGACAAACAAATTGTTCCCATTACGGTGGAGCAAACTTTCATTAATGAAAATGGTAAAAAAGAAACTAAATCTTACATAGTAAGCAAAGACGAAGGTCCAAGAGCAGATACTAATATTGCAGCTTTAGGAAAACTAAAACCTGTTTTTGCTGCAGATGGTTCGGTTACCGCAGGAAATTCTTCTCAAATGAGTGATGGTGCAGCGTTTGTACTAATTATGAGTGAAGAATTGGTGAAAGAATTAGGCGTTACTCCTATCGCACGATTAGTAAATTTTGCATCAGCAGGAGTTGAACCAAGAATCATGGGAATTGGTCCAGTAAAAGCCATTCCGAAAGCATTAAAACAAGCAGGATTAACATTGAATGATATTGATTTAATCGAATTAAACGAAGCTTTTGCATCACAATCTTTAGCAGTTGTTAGAGAATTAGGATTAAATCCAGACATCGTAAACGTAAATGGTGGTGCAATTGCACTTGGTCATCCATTAGGTTGCACAGGTGCTAAATTATCGGTTCAACTATTTGACGAAATGCGATTAACAAAATCGAAATACGGAATTGTAAGTATGTGTGTTGGAACTGGGCAAGGAAGTGCTGGAATTTATGAACTACTGTAATTAAAATTGGTTCCTCTGCCTTTTGTCATTCCGACGAAGGAGGAATCTCATAACAAATGAGGAATAGCTTGATGAGATTCCTCGTGCCTCGGAATGACAAGTTTGTAGATAAAATATAAAAAAAATAAAAATGAGCGAAATAACAAGAGGTGGACAATTCCTAGTTAAAGAAACAAAATGTGAAGACGTTTTTACACCAGAAGATTTCTCTGAAGAACAACTGATGATGCGCGATTCGGTAAAAGAATTTACTGATAAAGAATTGTGGGCACACAAAGACAAATTTGAGAAAAAAGATTACGCTTACACAGAAGCTTCCATGAGAAAAGCTGGTGAAATGGGATTTTTAGGAATCGCTGTTCCAGAAGCTTATGGCGGATTAGGAATGGGATTTGTAGATACATGTTTGGTTTGTGATTATATTTCGGGTGCAACAGGTTCGTTTTCAACAGCTTTTGGTGCACATACTGGAATTGGAACTATGCCAATTACCTTATATGGAAATGAAGAGCAAAAATTAAAATATGTACCAAAATTAGCTTCCGGCGAATGGTTTGGTGCTTATTGTTTAACAGAACCAGGAGCAGGATCAGATGCAAATTCAGGAAAAACAAAAGCTGTTTTATCTGATGATGAAAAAACGTATTCCATAACAGGACAAAAAATGTGGATTTCCAATGCTGGATTTTGTTCTGTATTTATAGTTTTTGCCCGAATTGGTGATGATAAAAATATTACTGGTTTCATTGTAGAAAATGATTCTTCTAACGGAATTTCAATGAATGAAGAAGAACATAAATTAGGAATTCGAGCTTCTTCGACACGTCAAGTTTTCTTTAATGAGACAAAAGTTCCTGTTGAAAACATGCTGTCTGAAAGAGGAAACGGATTTAAAATTGCCATGAACTCACTAAATGTTGGTCGAATCAAATTAGCGGCTGCTTGTTTAGACGCACAACGCAGAGTTACATCTGGAGCAATACAATATGCAAACGAAAGAGTACAATTTAACACTCCTATCGCACAATTTGGAGCCATCCGTTATAAATTAGCAGAAATGGCAACAAGTTGTTATGCAGGAGAAAGCGCAACTTACCGAGCTGCAAAAGCAATTGAAGATCGAATAAATGCTCAAGTTTCCAAAGGCAATTCGCATCAAGAAGCTGAACTAAAAGGTGTTGAAGAATTTGCTATAGAATGTTCCATCTTAAAAGTTGCAGTTTCAGAAGATGTACAAAATTGTGCTGACGAAGGAATTCAAATTTTTGGAGGAATGGGATTTAGCGAAGATACGCCAATGGAAAGTGCTTGGCGCGATGCCAGAATTGCTAGAATTTATGAAGGAACAAATGAAATTAACCGAATGTTATCGGTTGGAATGTTAATTAAAAAAGCCATGAAAGGTCACGTTGATTTACTTGGACCAGCATCAAAAGTTCAAGAAGAATTAATGGGAATTCCATCATTTGAAACTCCTGATTATTCTGAATTATTTGCTGAAGAAAAAGCAATAATTGCCAATCTGAAAAAAGCATTTCTTATGGTTGCAGGAGCCGCAGTTCAAAAATTTGGACCCGATTTAGATGCTCACCAACAATTATTAATGGCGGCAGCCGACATGCTAATCGAAATTTATATGGCTGAAAGCACTATTTTGAGAACAGAAAAAAATGTAAAACGTAAAGGTGAAGATAAAGTAAAAGAGCAAATCGCGATGGCAAAACTTTATTTGTACAAAGCTGTTGACATTGTAAATTTAAAAGGAAAAGAAAGTATTATTTCTTTTGCAGAAGGCGATGAACAACGAATGATGCTTATGGGTTTACGACGATTTACAAAATATACCAATATGCCAAACATTGTTGCACTGAGAGAAATCATTACTAACAAACTAGTTACAGAAAATAATTATTGCTTTTAATACTTATATTCTAACATTTTTAAAAAAGTCAATCTTGCGATTGGCTTTTTTATTTTTTGTAAATTCTAATTTTTCCTGTATAATTTTCTTAACTTTGTTAAAAATTAAAAAAAATGAAAAAATTAGTCTTGATTCTAATCATTTCTGTAGCTATAGTTATAGCCTGTAAATCTGGAAATTCATCAAATACAAATGTGTTAACTATAAATTTAGAACCAAAAAGTGGTAGCTCCGTTTCCGGAGTTGCAACCTTTTCTGAAAAAAATGGTGAAGTATCATTTGAAGCAAAATTAAAAGGCTTAACTTCAGGCGTTCACGGAATTCATATTCATGAAAAAGCAGATTGTTCAGATGCAGATGCAAAATCAGCTGGAGGACATTGGAATCCTACCTTTCAAAAACATGGTAAATTTACTGATGCTGAGCATCACAAAGGCGATATCGGAAATTTTACAGCTGATGCTAATGGTAATGCTACCGTAACTTTAAAAACTAATGAATGGTGCATTGGATGTGGTGATACCAATAAAGATATTCTTGGAAAAGGACTTATTGTTCATGCAAATCCAGATGATTATACCACACAACCCACAGGAAATGCTGGAGGAAGAGTTGCTTGTTCAGCAATTATTAAATAAATTTTAAAATAAAAGTTTTACGTTTTATAAAATAATTTTATGAGCATTTTAGGAATTGGTTCTAGAATAAAGCATGCTAAATTTGGAATTGGAGTAGTTACAAATGTGACTTCTAAAGATTATTGGGTTACATTTATAGAAAATGGTTTAGAAACAATCCCTGTTGAAAGCGAGTTTGAAATAATTGAAGCTGTAGAAGATGAAGTTGATACCGTAAGTTTTTACGAAGTAGAACGAACTTTAAAAAACATACTACAAAAATGGTCAGATGTCTCTCAAGTTGTTCCAATTGCTGATAAATGGAAAGGTGGAAAACTTATTTTAGAACCTGGAACTCCTACATCTAATAAGGTAATTCCGATAGATACTTTCTTTCATAAAATTACAATGGTACGCGACAGACTTCGCGTTATGGAACAAAAAATTAATGCCAGTAAACTAGATGAAGTTGATAAAGTAGATTTGCAACAATATATAACTCGAATATATGGAAGCTTGACCACTTTTAATGTTTTATTTAAAAGTAGCAATGATTATTTTGTTGGCGAAAAAAGCAAATAAATTGTGTTTGTTATTTTGTCAAATGTATTTTAATATCTAGTCTATTACCATATCTTTCAGCTTATTGCGATATGCTTCAAGAATAGAAATTTTTGAAACAATACCAAAAAATTTACCGTTTTTTACAACTGGAAGAGTTTCTGCTTCAGCACTATCAAATTTTTCGATAATTACTTCCATTCCATCATCATGATAAATTAGTTCACGAGACTGAACTAGCACTTCTGACACCGTTGTGAATTTCACTCGATAAGCATTGAAAATAATTGGTCGAATAAGCTCAAAATCTATAATTCCTAAAAGTCTATTTTTTTCGTCTAAAACAGGAAAAATGTGCTGACTGGAATTTGATAAATTTTCGATACAAATTTCCAAGGAGTTTTCTAGTCCAATAGTTTTGACATCTGTTTGCACTAAATTTAAAAAGTCGATACTTTGCAATATATTTTTGTCTTTATCACTGGTAAAAACATCTCCTTTATCAGCTAAAGCTTTTACATCCATAGAATGTTTTTCAAATCGTTTTGAAACCGCATAACTAATAGAAGTTACAATCATTAACGGTACCATCAAATCGTAACCACCAGTAATTTCACCAATTAAAAAAATTGCTGTCAAAGGCGCATGAAACAATCCAGATAAAATACCTGCCATGCCTACAATTGTAAAATTTGTAATGGGTAAATTACCAGAAATTCCAATCATGTTTATAGTTTTTGCTACAAAGAAACCTAGATATGATCCTACAAATAAAGATGGTGCAAAGTTTCCTCCATTCCCTCCAGAACCTAAAGTTAATCCAGTTGCAAATGATTTTAAAAGCACTACAGCTCCAATAAAAACTAATAGAAACCAATCATTATTTTTATAATTTTCTAGAAATGTATTATTTAATAATTCCTCTGGATGCAATGTAGAAAGCATTTTAATACTCTCATAACCTTCGCCATACAATGATGGAAAAATAAATATTAAAACTGCTAATAAGCTTGCACCAAAAAGTGCTTTTTTATACACACCAGTTTTCATTTTACTAAAATACAACTCAACTTTTCTGAAATTTCTGGCGTGATAAACTGATACTAAACCAGCCAAAATTCCAAGCAAGACATAATAAAAGGTATTATGATAATTAAAAGCTTGTACGCTTTTAAAACTCAAAATAACATCCTGATCTAACAAAATTTTTGAGACTAATGTTCCTGTTGCACCTGCAATAATAATTGGAATAAAAGCCGAGATACTTACATCGGTCAAAATCACTTCTACTGCAAAAAGAACTCCTGCAATTGGGGCATTAAATGCTGCTCCTATTCCTGCTGCAACACCACATGCAAGCAAAAGTATTCTGTCTTTTTGGGATAATTTATATTTTTGACCAAAATTTGAACCAAATGCTGCTCCTGTTATTACTATTGGACTTTCTAAACCAGCTGAGCCACCCAAGCCTATTGTAAGTGAACTTGTAATAATTTGGGCATACATTTGCTTTTTTGGAATAATTCCCCCTTTTTTTGCAACTGCATATAAAATTTTCGAACTTCCTTTTTCGATTTGACCATTCAATAATTTATTGACAACCAAAACTGTAAGTAAAATTCCAATTATTGGTAAAATAATATTAAAGAAAGGAAATTTTAAAAATCCATTGATATAAGTGGCAAATACAAAAACATTATGGGCAAAACTTTTTAAAATAATTACAGCGAATGAACTGCTAATACCAACCAAAACAGCACCCAAATAAATGAAATTTCGTTCAGATAATAAATGCTTTATTAAAAACAAGATTGATTCGAAACGTCTCGTAACTTTTTTAAAAAATAATAATACAGATATTTGAGTTCGATTTGGCATTTGAAGATCTTGGATGAAGTACAACTATAATTTGAAGAACATTATTTATCAAAATCTTATTTAATTAAATTCCAGCCACAGCTTTTATCTCATCTATAATTCTAATCGCTAAATCGTCGGCTAGTTTTTGGGTTTGAGCTTCGGTATAAATTCTTATAATGGGTTCAGTATTCGATTTTCGTAAGTGAACCCAATTTTCCTCAAAGTCAATTTTCACACCATCAATTGTAGTAATATCTTCGTCTTTATATTTTTCCGTCATCGCAATTAAAATTGCATCAACATCAATTTGTGGTGTCAATTCAATTTTATTTTTACTCATATAATATTGCGGATAACTTGCTCTCAATTCAGAAACAGTTTTATTTTGATTGGCCAAATAAGTCAAAAATAAGGCAACGCCAACAATGCTATCACGACCATAATGACTTTCAGGATAAATAATGCCACCATTTCCTTCGCCACCAATTATGGCATTGGTTTTCTTCATTAATTCTACCACATTTACTTCTCCAACTGCACTTGCTTGATAACTTCCGTTATGTTTGTTGGTAATATCGCGCAAAGCGCGTGATGAACTCATGTTAGAAACTGTATTTCCTGGAGTTTTACTCAAAACATAATCGGCAATGGCAACCAAGGTATATTCTTCGCCAAACATTTCGCCATCATTGGAAATAAATGCCAATCGATCAACATCTGGATCGACTACGATTCCGAAATCGGCTTGTTCTTCAACAACTAATTTACAAATTTCTCCTAAATGTTCTTTTAAAGGTTCAGGATTGTGCGGAAATTGACCATTAGGATTACAATATAATTTTACAACTTCAACACCCATTTCCTTCAATAAATTAGGAATAATTATGCCACCAGTAGAGTTTACAGCATCTACAACCACTTTATATTTTTTTGTTTTAACCAAATCAGCATCAACAAGTGGCAAATCTAACACTTCGTCAATGTGAATATCCATATACGAATCATTGCTGAATATTTCGCCTAAATCATCTACTTCAGCAAAATAAAAAGCTTCACTTTCAGCAATTTCTAGAATCAGTTCGCCTTCTTTGCCACTCAAAAATTCTCCTTTAGCATTTAATAATTTCAAGGCATTCCATTGTTTCGGATTGTGTGATGCGGTCAAAATAATGCCACCATCAGCTTTTTCCATTGAAACAGCAATTTCAACCGTTGGTGTAGTTGATAAATCCAAATCGATAACATCAATTCCTAATCCAACAAGTGTATTCATTACCAAACTTTGTATCATCGAACCAGAAATTCGTGCATCTCTTCCTATGACTACTTTTATTTTTCTTCCATCTTCTAACTTACCAATTCCGTTTTTAAGAAAAGTGCCGTAAGCTGATGCAAATTTTACTGCATCAACTGGTGTAAGATTATCGCCTACTTTACCACCAATTGTTCCACGTATTCCTGATATAGATTTTATTAAAGTCATTTTTTATAAAAGTTTAAATATTTTGTTTGAGTATTAACTCATCTGAAATACAAATATAAAAGGTTATAATTTGGATTTTAATAAAACATTGAAAGATTTAATATATTTACAAAACAATTTTAGGCAGGAATAGATTTGCTGTAAAGCTAAATTCAAAACCTTTTAACTTAATAAACCCAAAGCTCTTAAACCACTTAATGAATTTTCTAGCACATATTTATCTTTCGGGCAATAATGATATGATGAAAATAGGCAATTTTATGGCCGATGGAATTCGTGGTACTGATTATTTGAATTTTCCTAACGAAGTAAAAAAAGGAATTTTATTGCATCGATATATTGACACTTTTACTGATGCGCATCCGATTTATCGAAAAAGTAAACACCGTTTGCACGAAAAATACGGGCATTATTCTGGTGTGATTATGGATATTGTTTATGATCATTTTTTGGCTAAAAATTGGTCAAATTATTCCGATGAAAAATTAGAAGATTATGCCCATGAGTTTTATAAATTACTTCAAAATAATTATGAAATTCTTACTGAAAAAACACAAAAAATGCTTCCATATTTGATTGAGAGAAACTGGTTGGTAAGTTATGCCACTTTACAAGGTTTGGAAATGATTTTATTTCAAATGGATTACCGAACCAAACATAGAGCCAATATGCAAAAAGCGATTGTAGAAGTGCAAGAATTTTATGCAGAATTTGAAGTAGAATTTAGGTTGTTTTTTGAAGAATTACGTCTACATTGTAAAGAGAAAATACTTGAATTATAGCTTTTTTTTAACCACATAGAAACATAGATTTGCAATTAAAATAATTAAGATTCTTCGCTTTATATAGATTAAATAGTAAACATTTATTTAAAATTATGACAAAAAAATACTTGAACGAATTAACTTACGAAATCATTGCGCCTCGATTAAAGTTCATAAGATATTAGGTACAGGTTTGCTTGAAAGTGTTTACCAACAATGTTTAGAAGAAGATTTAAATATCAGAAAAATAAATTATAAAACCGAACTTAAAATTCCAATTATCTATAAAGGAAAAGTTTTACAATCGAATTTTAGATGTGATTTATTTGTAGAAGAATTAATTGTTGTTGAACTAAAATTTGTTTCAGAAATTCATCCTATTTTTGAAGTGCAATTATTAAATAATATGAATTATTAAAATAACCTAAAGGAATTCTAATTAATTTTAATTCGTACAATCTTTTTAAAGACGGACAAAAAACATTTGTAAATGAATTTTTCTCAAAACTTCCTGAAAAGTAATCGTAAAAAATCTAATTAAAGCGAAGCGTCTTTTCTTTATTAAAAATCTATGTTTATATGTAATTAGCTTGAACATCTATTCTAATTATAGCGAAGCGTTCTAAATATAAAATCTATGTTTCTATGTGGTTAAACTTAAAATACATTTTACTGTTATTATCAATAACGTCATTTGCTCAAACAAGATTAATTTCCCAAAAAGCAATGGTAGTTTCTGCACGAGAAGAAGCCTCTAAAATCGGAATAGAAATCCTCCAAAAAGGTGGCAATGCCTTTGATGCCATGGTTGCAACCGAATTGGCATTAGCCGTTTCCTATCCGTATGCTGGAAATATTGCTGGTGGGGGATTCATGATTTACAGAAAAAATAACGGTGAAATTGGCACACTCGATTATCGTGAAAAAGCACCATTATTGGCTTCCAAAAATATGTATTTAGATGCAAATGGAACTGTAATTCCAAATTTATCTGTTAATGGCGCATTGGCAGTTGGAGTTCCTGGAACTATTGCTGGAATATTTGAAGTTCATAAAAAATTTGGAAAACTTTTGATGGAAGAAATTATGAAACCTGTTATTGCATTAGCAAAAAAAGGTGTGATTATAACCGAAAAACAAGTGAAACAAATCAACACGAACAAGCAAGAAATCATCAAAATTAGTGGATCTGAAACGGTATATTCTAAAAATTTAAAAGTTGGTGATACCATAAAATACTTTGCCTTAGCAGAAACTTTAACTAGAATAATGAAAAATGGCAAAGACGAATTTTACAAAGGAAAAACGGCTGAAAAAATTGTTTCATTTCTAAAATCGAAAGGAGGCATAATTTCAATAGAAGATTTGGCAAATTATGAAGCAAAATGGCGTACACCAATTACTTTCAAATATAAAGACTTGAAAATCATTTCAATGGCACCACCATCAAGTGGCGGAATGACTTTACAACAAATTATGACCATGATCTCTGGCTATGATGTTTCAAAATACCAACACAATTCTGAAAAATACATTCAATTGCTTACTGAAGCCGAACGCAGAGCTTATTCAGACAGAAATTATTTTCTGGGCGATCCCGATTTTGTTAAAATACCGAAGAAGAAACTGTTGAATAAAAAATATTTGCAACAACGAATGGCAACATTCAATTGGGAAAAAGCGACAAAATCTACTGATGTCAATCACGGAGAAATTTCAATTTCTGAAAGTAACGAAACTACGCATTATTCTATTGTAGATGCTGATGGAAATGCAGTTTCTGTAACAACTACGCTAAATGGCGCTTATGGTTCTAAATTATATTCAGAGGAATTGGGTTTCTTTTTCAACAATCAAATGGACGATTTTTCGGCAAAACCTGGCGTACCAAATTCGTATGGATTGGTTGGTGCGGAAGCTAATAGTATTGCGCCTCAAAAGCGAATGTTAAGCTCAATGACACCAACAATTGTTGAGAAAAATGGCAAACTTTTTATGGTTTTAGGAACTCCTGGCGGTTCTACGATTATAACATCCGTTTTGCAAACTATACTAAATGTTTACGAATTCAAAATGGGAATGCAAGAAGCTGTAAATGCGCCACGTTTTCATCATCAATGGTTACCAGACGAAGTATTATTTGAACCTAATAAATTCTCAAAATCAGTTTTAGAAAATTTAACTAAAAAAGGATATAATATTAACGAAAAATCGGCTCCAGTTATAGGAAAAGTAGATGCTATTATGGTTTTACCAAACGGAAAACTCGAAGGTGGAGCAGACCAACGTGGCGATGACAAAGCCGTTGGATTTTAATATCAACTAAATATTTAAAAACCATATAATAGTTAAAACATTAAGGAATTAAGATTTTATTAAACCTAGAAAAACTCAATGAATCTTAACTCCTTTTGATGTTTATTTTTACATTTCGCCTAAAATCGTAGAAAAAACAATTTTAGTTTCGTTTCCAAAAGATTTTGAGGTTTCATAAAAATATATTTTTTGAATAATTTTAGTCTTGGTTACTAGTCCTGATTTAGTTTTTGAAACTGTATAACTTGTTTTCCAACTATTGTAGTCAACCGAATTGAATTTGGTTTCTTCTGAAACTGAAAATATAATCGGATCAGAAATCAATAATTTTTGTATCAATTGTTGTATTGTAATTTTATCCAAAGATTCAGAGGTAAAATCAACGACAATTGTATTCGGATTTTGAACTAATAAATTGATGTTTTTTACTACTTCTTTCTTCAAATCAACGGGTAAACTTGCATCGGTTAACAGCTGAAAATAAGAAAATAAATCTTCCACTTTGCTTTTTGAATTTTCTTGATAAGCGTTCAAAACTGGTACGGCAAACTTTTGATTTAAAGTTTGAACTGCTAGTTTTTTTTGTGAAATACTTTCCTCTTTGTTGGAATCTTGAACGTCTTTATTAGAAGTTTGTGCCTTAGTTAAAAAGCTAATCAATAAAATTCCGATAAGTAAGAAATTCTTTATCATTTTATTCTTGTTTGATTCTTATGAATTCAATCTTGTCGTTTGCATCATTTTTAATTTCGATAATCTTCATTTTTCTGACATTTTCTGTCGGAATAATGAGCTTTTGTGAAAACTCATTTTTGTTGAAATATTCGGCGCCTAAATCGTTTTTCAACATCACAATTACCTCCAAATTATCGGATAATATTTTATTTAATTGCTCTTTTCGAGTTTGCCAATCTTTAATATCCGATAACATAAACGCTTTGAGCATCATGGCGTAATCGTCTGGTTTTAAATCTATTGATTTTGGTGTTTTTGAATTATTATTTGCATTGAAAACCACAGTTTTTGGCTCGTAAAACGGACTTTGAATGACCAATTTTGTTTTCTTTTCATTCGCATTAGATACTTGAACTTTGCCTTCTTTAATTTCTAATTCTTGTTTGACGGAATCTTCAACTTGATAAACTTTTACTTCATCTGAATTTACTTTTTCGTTTGTAAATTCATTGTTTAACTCGATTGTTTTTGTCTTTGGAACTTCTTTTTTATTGAAAATTGAAAAGATTAAAACAATGGAAAGAATCAAAAAAATTAAAAGTAGCAACAACCATTTTTTAGATTTTTTTGGTTTATCAGTTCCTTGAGATTCTGGTATTTTATCTTCAAAAACAAACTCATCCCAACCTGAAAAGCCTACAAATTCCGATAGAATATTGAGCATATCTTTTCGTGGAATCTTGCTGTTGGTTTCGGGTTTTAAATGCGTATAAATCCATTTTTCGCTAATGGTTTGTTTACAATTTGTTTCGATTAATCCAATCAAATTCTGAATATCCTGCGACGAAAAACGTTGTAAATTTCCTTGAAAATAAGGATATTGCTCTTGGTATTTCAAAAGCACCTTTTGTTTCAATTCCTCAAATTTTTCAAGTTCTGTCATTCGTAATATTCGATTCAAATGTAAAGCAGAAGTTCGCAAATACTATGGCAAACTCACTGCAAAAGTGTTGTAAATGTAACTAAAAAAGATTACAGTTAGTTGAAAGTTGTTTTACCAAACCCACTTTGAAAAACTAGCGTATTCTTGCATCATTAATTTTAAAAATATATAAAAATGAAATCGAAGATTCACGAATTCCTAACTAAAAAAAACAACAAAATCATGAGTAAAACAAAAATCTTAACAACAATCGCTCTTACAATCGCATTAAATTTTGCAAACGCTCAAGACATGGGAAATGCCGAATATCAAAAAAAAGGAAACGCTGATTACGGAAACGCTGGCTACGGAAATGGTGGCTACACGGTAAATCGAGTGAATACTATTCAAACTACTTCGAGTAGTCAAGACGAAATGGTTATTACAATAAAAGGAATTTTTAATGAACGAGCCACTTCTCAAATTGCAACATTTGCGGTGCTTCAATTAGGGAAAACTGCCGAAGAAGCCACCAACTTAATTGATGAACGCATTGGAAATGTCATTAGTGCATTAACACTATTCAATAAAGAAATTGTGGTGGAAACCGATATGATTTCGTTTGTTCCGACTTATGATTATGCCGTTGATAAAAAGATTTTTAATCCGAAAACGTATAATGAAAAACCATCTGGATTTGAATTGAAAAAGAATATTTTAATAAAATTTAGAAACAATAATGATTTTGATAAAATTCTTTCCATTTGCGGAAAAAATGAAATTTACGACATTGCAAAAGTTGATTATGTTACAACCAATTTTGACCAAGTCAGAAGCACGATGCAACGAAAAGCGCTAGAGGTTTTTAAAGACCAAATGGCGAATTATTCGTTAATTATGAATACCGATTTGAACAAAAAAGAAAAAATTTTACAAGAAGGTTTCAACGTGACTTATCCGATGGAAAGCTATAGAAGTTATCAAGCCTATTCGCAAGCCAATGCCAATTTTGACCCAAAAAGTGAAGTGAATGTAATCAAGAAAAATACTACTCAATATTACAACCAAGCGTTGGTAAAAGACCACAATTTTGTTATGAATCCTGATATTACTGAGCCTACAATTCAAGCTTTTTATGACATTACTATTAGAATCAAATTGCGTGAAGATCAACTTCCGAAAAACACCATAATTAGAAACAATCGCTACTATATTATTACGGCTGCTGGCGATATCAAATTGTTGAATTTATAGTTATACTACTTAACAATCTGCCATATTTACTGCAATTGCTAAACCGCCTTCGGATGTTTCTTTATATTTAGAATTCATATCTTGGGCGGTTTTCCACATTGTCGCAATAACTTTATCTAATGGTACTTTTGCATTTTTTGCATCGGTTTGCATTGCCAATTCTGCGGCATTTATTGCTTTTATTGCACCCATAGTATTACGTTCAATACAAGGAATTTGAACTAATCCACCAATTGGGTCACAGGTCATTCCTAGATGATGTTCCATAGCAATTTCTGCTGCCATCAAAACTTGTTCGGGCGTTCCACCCATAACCTCGGTAAGCGCAGCCGCAGCCATGGCACTTGAAACTCCTATTTCGGCTTGACAACCACCCATTGCAGCTGAAATTGTGGCACCTTTTTTGAAAATACTTCCTATTTCGCCTGCAACCATTAAAAATTGTTTAATTTCTTTGTCGCCAGCATTGTGATTTTCAATTACTAAATAGTACATTAAAACCGCGGGAATAACTCCAGCACTTCCATTTGTTGGTGCCGTTACAACTCGTCCTAAAGCTGCATTAACTTCATTTACAGCAAGTGCAAAACAGGAAACCCATTTTAAAATTTGTCGGAATTTAACTTCAGTTTTTCTAATTTCTAGTAGCCATGATTGCGGAGAATTATAATTTGCTAAACCAATTAAACCCTGATGCATATCAAAAGCTCTGCGACGTACATTTAATCCACCTGGAAGAATCCCTTCACTGTGACAACCAATGTACATACATTCCAGCATTGTATGCCAGATACGCATTAACTCAAAGTTTACTTCCGTTTCTGAACGCATTGATTTTTCATTTTCATATACAATTTCAGAAATCATTTTATCTTCTGAAATGGTATATTGAAGCAATTCGGCTGCATTTTCTATTGGAAATGGAAAAGCACATTTTATAGCCATCTTTTTTTTGGCATTTATTCGCTCTTCTTTTACAACAAATCCGCCTCCAATAGAATAAAAAGTAGAAATATATTGATTCCCATTTTCTAAAAAACCGGTAAACATTAAACCGTTGGCATGAAAAGGGAGAAAATTTTTATTGAAAACAATGTCTTGCAAAAAATAAAATGGAATTATTGACTCATTTCCTAATTTAATTTCATTTGAATTTTCGATAATTTTAATAATCTCTGAAATCGATTGTATTGGAATAGTCTCGGGATCTTGACCACTTAAACCTAACATAATAGCCAAATCAGTCGCATGACCTTTTCCTGTTAAAGAAAGTGAACCGTATAAATCGACCGTAACACGAATAACTTTCGAAAATATTTCTTCAGATTTTAATTCTGACAAAAAACGCTCTGCTGCTCGCCATGGTCCTAAAGTATGAGAACTTGAAGGTCCAACTCCAATTTTGAGCATATCAAATACCGAAATACATTCTTCCATAAACTATAACGTTTTAGTGAACAAATATAGGATAAACAAATAAAATCTATTGGTTAGGCAATGAAAAAATGATTTAAGAGAAATTTCTTTAAAAATTTCTAAATCTAATTATTTGAAAAAAATTAACCATTAAAACTACCTAGCGTTTTATGGATTTTTCGTTTATGATGAGAGCGATGCAGACTTTTATCCCCAGAAATAACACTAATATTACCATCAATTTCCATCATGGCAAGTTTCACTTCTTTATAACTTTCAACTCCATGTTCTCGAATTACCTCATTTAACTCGCTCGACGAAATTTCTAACTTGGCTAACTCGTTAAAATCAATAATCCCATCATGAACTAACACCACAGGTTTTTGCTGTACAAAATTTCGGAAACCTTTATATTTAAACATGATTTTCTTTAAAATAAAATTGATTACAAATAACACTAAAGCTGCAACTAATCCGCCTTGAAGTGACGAATTACTGCCTACCATTGCATTTTGAACCGCATTACTTATTAGTAAAATTAAAATTACATCGGCAGTATTGAGCTGTGATAATTCTTTTTTTCCGAATAATCTCAACGCAATTAACATGAATAAATATACTGCCGCACTTCGACAAATTATTTCTAAGTAAGGATTTAACATTTATATAATATTGATTAAAAATAAAAATTTGATTTATAAATTTAACTCCACTTAAAGTTTTTCTCAATAGCTTTTATCATTTCACCAGCGATATCTTTGTTGGTGGCGCCTTCAATTCCTTCTAGACCTGGAGAGGAATTTACTTCTAATAATAGTGGTCCTTTTGAAGACCGAATTATATCAACACCAGCAACTTTTAAATCCATTGCTTTTGCTGCTTTTATGGCAATTTTCTTTTCTTCTGCAGTAGGTTTTATTACACTTGCAGTGCCTCCAAGGTGAATGTTAGCTCTAAATTCTCCAGGAAGTGCTTCCCGCTGAATTGTTGCCACTACTTTTCCGTCAATTACAAATAATCTTAAATCTTTTCCATTGGCTTCTTTAATAAACTCTTGTACTAAAATATTAACATTTAAACTTTTAAAAGCATTTATAACAGATTCTGCTGCTTTTTTTGTTTCTGCGAGCACAACGCCTTTTCCTTGAGTTCCTTCAAGTAATTTCACAATTAAAGGAGATCCTCCAACCATTTTGATTAAATCGTCAGTATCTAATGGTGAATTTGCAAAACCAGTTGTAGGAATATCAACACCATGATTTAGAAGCAATTGCAACGAATATAATTTATCTCTAGATTGCGTAATTGCAGCAGCAGAATTTAAACAATACACTTTTAATGCCTCAAACTGTCGTGTTAATGCACAACCATAGAAAGTAATACTTGGTCTGATTCTTGGGATAATTGCATCAAATTTATCTAAAATTCTACCACCACGATAATGAATTTCCGGAGTATCAGCATCGAGTTTCATATAACATTCTTTGATACTTAAAAATTCCATCTGATGACCTCTCATTTCGCCTGCTTCAATAATTCGCTTATTGCTGTATAGTGATGGATTACTTGCCAAAAGTCCAATTCGCAAACCAGATTTAGCTTCGTTAGCATTAACATACAATAGCTTTAAAGTTTCTAAAGTAGGTTGTTCTAAAAGATATTTTTTCTCAGGATCTACCAGGATTCTGCCACTCATAGCTTCCCTTCCTAATAACATTCTAAAACCCATGGAATCCCGATTTGTTAACGTCATTTCGATTGCCCAAATTTCGTTACCTATTTTAAGATTGGTTTGAATTACGTACCGTTGTTCTCGGAATCCGCTCGAGCTTTTCACTATTCGTTTGTCTACTAAAAGTGCCTCGCAATGAATTACTGTTTTCAGATTATTTTGAATAGGATTAATATCAAATTTTACCCAGTTTATCCCATCTTTTTGGAATGGTGCAATATTAATTGCGTGTAATGCAGACGTTTTAGCACCAGAATCCACTCGTGCTTTAATGGCTGGAATCCCTAATTCGGGAAAAGAGCACCATTCTTCTGAACCTAAAATAATTTTATTGTCTTGCATTACTATTTTAAATAAAAAATTAAACCATTAAAAAATTAAATTGTTAAGCAGTACAAACTTAACTTTTTAATTTCTTAATGGTTTTAAAATTTCTAAATTATTATTTCTAATTCAAAGGCTTCTCTGCCTTGTGAACTTTCACTGTCAATTCGGTAGCACCATCTTCAATATCCATAAAAATTTCGTCTCCACTACTTATTTTAGAAGTAATAATTTCTTCTGCTAAAGCATCTTCAACATATTTTTGAATTGCTCTTTTTAAAGGTCGCGCACCAAATTGTCTATCAAAACCTTTCTCGGCAATAAATGCTTTTGCTTTATCTGATAAATCTAAATTGTAACCCAACTCTTTAACTCTTGAATATAATTTTTTTAATTCTATTTCAATAATTACATCAATGTCATGTTTTTCTAAGGCATTGAATACAATTACATCATCTATTCGATTTAAAAATTCTGGTGCAAATGTTTTCTTCAAAGCATTTTCGATTATTCCTTTAGAATTATCATCAGCGTTTGCAACTCGAGCTGCGGTTCCAAAACCTACACCTTGACCAAAATCTTTAAGCTGACGCGCGCCAACATTAGATGTCATAATGATAATTGTATTTTTGAAATCAATTTTACGACCCAAGCTATCTGTTAAATACCCGTCATCTAAAACTTGAAGCATCATATTGAAAACATCTGGATGTGCTTTTTCAATTTCATCTAACAATACAACACAATATGGTTTTCTTCTCACTTTTTCGGTTAATTGTCCTCCTTCTTCGTAACCTACATATCCTGGAGGTGCACCAATTAATCTTGAAATGGCAAATTTTTCCATGTATTCGCTCATGTCGATACGAATTAATGCACCTTCAGAATCGAATAATTCTTTTGCCAAAACTTTTGCTAATTGTGTTTTTCCAACGCCTGTCTGACCCAAAAAGATAAATGAACCAATTGGTCGATTTGGATCTTTAAGTCCAGCTCTATTTCGCTGAATTGACCGTGCTATTTTTAACACAGCTTCATCTTGACCTACAACTTTTCGTTGTAATAACTCGGGTAAATTGGCTAATTTGTTACTTTCAGTTTGAGCAATTCTGTTTACCGGGATTCCAGTAATCATTGATACCACATCGGCAACATTATCTTCAGTAACTGCAATTCTGTTATTTTTAGAATCTTCTTCCCACTGTTCCTGAGCAATAGCTAAGTCTTTTTCTATTTTCTTTTCATCATCTCGCAACTTTGCCGCTTCTTCATATTTTTGTCTTTTGACAACGGCATTTTTGAGTTCTCTAACTTCTTCTAATTGTCGTTCTAAATCCAAAATTTGTTTTGGTACATCAATATTTGTTATGTGAACGCGCGAACCAGCTTCGTCAAGAGCATCAATAGCTTTATCTGGTAAAAATCGTTCAGACATGTAGCGATCTGTCAATTTTACACAAGCTTCAATCGCTTCATCTGTGTAGGTTACATTGTGATGATTTTCATATTTATCTTTAATATTATGGAGAATTGTAATAGTTTCATCAACTGAAGTTGGCTCAACAATTACTTTTTGAAAACGTCTTTCAAGTGCGCCATCTTTTTCGATATATTGACGGTATTCATCTAATGTAGTTGCTCCAATACATTGAATTTCACCTCTGGCCAAAGCGGGTTTAAACATGTTTGATGCATCTAAAGATCCAGTTGCTCCACCAGCACCTACTATGGTATGAATTTCATCTATAAAAAGAATTATATCATCATTTTTTTCGAGTTCGTTCATCACGGCTTTCATTCGCTCTTCAAATTGACCTCGATATTTTGTCCCTGCAACTAAGCTGGCTAAATCAAGTGTAACCACTCGTTTATTAAACAAAATTCGAGATACTTTCTTCTGGATAATTCGTAATGCTAAACCTTCGGCAATAGCTGATTTTCCAACTCCTGGCTCACCTATAAGCAGTGGATTATTTTTTTTACGACGGCTTAATATTTGGGAAACACGTTCAATTTCTTTTTCACGACCAACCACTGGATCTAATTTTCCGTCCTCAGCCATCTCCGTTAAATCACGACCAAAATTGTCCAAAACAGGTGTTTTAGATTTCTTGTTTGCCTTGTTTGATGGCGTATTAAAATTATCACCTTTAACGCTGTCGTCTTGTCCAGAATCTTCATTAAAGGATTCGTTTTTGGGTAAATTTTCTAAAAATTCTTCTTCTCTTGGTGTCATATCTAAATAATGTTCTTTAGCTACTTCATAATCTATTTTTAGTTTATTAAGTAGTTTGGTGGTTGGATCGTTTTCATTTCGCAGAATGCACAAAAGCAAATGTGCTGTACTGATAGACGAACTTTGAAAAACTTTAGCTTCAAGAAACGTGGTTTTAAGCGCTCTTTCGGCTTGTCGGGTTAAGTGTAGGTTTTTTTTATCAATATTAAGTTCCACAACCGGATTTGGCGGACTTAAAATTTCCACCTTACGTCTTAAATAATCTAAGTCAATAGAAAGGCTATTTAAAATTGATATCGCTTTTCCATTTCCATCTCTCAAAATTCCAAGCATAAGATGTTCCGTACCTATAAAATCGTGCCCTAAACGCAAGGCTTCTTCTTTACTGTAGGTGATTACGTCTTTTACCCGTGGTGAAAAATTGTCATCCATTTTATATATTTTATTAATGTAAATTTAAAGATTTTTCTTAGAATATACAAATATCATTCCTTGAAAACACCTGTCTGTAAATTGACGAAAAATATGCGGATAATTTATACATTTTAACACAATTTTTATAAACCATATTATACTTTAAATTTGTTAATAAATCGTTCAAATTAGTGGTTAAAAACAGTTTTAAAAAATTGAAAAAAGTGTATCTTGCGCGGTACAATCTAAAATTAATTTACTTAAAATATTAAAAAATATGTCTGACGGAGAAAAGTTAATTCCTATTAACATTGAAGACGAAATGAAAACTGCCTACATTGATTATTCAATGTCAGTAATTGTATCAAGAGCATTGCCAGATGTGCGAGATGGATTAAAACCTGTGCATAGACGCGTTTTATATGGAATGTATGATTTAGGAGTTTTTTCAAATAAAGCTCACAAAAAATCCGCAAGAATTGTTGGAGAAGTTTTAGGTAAGTATCACCCGCACGGAGATACTTCTGTTTATGATGCCATGGTTCGTATGGCTCAAGAATGGAGTTTACGCTATTTACTAATTGATGGGCAAGGAAATTTTGGTTCAGTAGATGGAGATAGTCCTGCAGCAATGCGATACACCGAAGCCCGAATGAAAAAAATGTCAGAAGACATAATGGCAGATATTGATAAAGAAACCGTTGATTTTAAATTGAATTTTGACGATACTTTATATGAACCAACCGTAATGCCAACTCGTGTTCCAAATTTACTTATTAATGGAGCATCAGGAATTGCAGTTGGAATGGCTACTAACATGGCTCCACATAATATTACCGAAGTTATAAATGGCACCTTAGCCTTTATTGACAACAATGATATCGAAATAGACGAATTAATAAATTACATAAAAGCTCCTGATTTTCCTACAGGAGGAATTATTTACGGAATGGAAGGTGTTAGTGAAGCTTTCAAAACTGGCCGTGGACGTATTGTTATTCGAGCTAAAGTTGGATTTGAAGAAGCTAACAACAAAGATGTGATTGTAGTTACAGAAATTCCATATCAAGTTAATAAGGCAGAAATGATCAAAAAAACTGCAGATTTAATAAATGATAAAAAAATTGAAGGAATTTCCAATATCCGAGATGAATCTGACCGAACTGGAATGCGTATTGTGTATGAACTTAAACGTGATGCCGTTCCTAATGTGGTATTAAATACCTTATATAAATTTACACAGTTACAATCGTCGTTTAGTGTAAACAATATTGCTTTGGTAAAGGGCAGACCACAAATGTTAAACGTAAAAGACATGATTCACTACTTTGTGGAACATCGTCATGAAGTAGTGGTACGCAGAGCACAATTTGAGTTAAGAAAAGCTGAAGAAAGAGCACACATACTTGAAGGACTTATAATTGCATCTGATAATATAGATGAAGTTATAAAATTAATTAGAGCTTCAAAAGATGGTGAAGAAGCGCGAGGAAAATTAATAGAACGATTCCAATTGTCAGAAATTCAAGCTCGAGCCATAGTTGAAATGCGTTTGCGTCAATTGACTGGATTGGAACAAGACAAACTTCGTGCAGAATACGAAGAGATAATGAAATTAATTCAAAGTTTGAAAGATTTACTGGAAAGCAAAGAATTAAGAATGGCACTTATAAAAGAAGAATTAGTAGAAATTAGAGAAAAATATGGTGATGAAAGACGTTCTCAAATCGAATATTCAGGTGGCGATGTTTCCATAGAAGATTTAATTGCCGATGAAAATGTGGTCATTACCATTTCACATGCTGGTTATATAAAACGTACAAATTTGACCGAATATAAAACTCAAAACCGTGGTGGTGTAGGTCAAAAAAGTGCTGGAACACGTGATCAAGATTTTCTAGAGCACATGTATGTCGCTACAAATCATCAATATATGATGTTTTTTACGCAAAAGGGAAAATGTTTTTGGATGCGTGTTTATGAAATTCCAGAAGGAAGCAAAACAGCAAAAGGTCGTGCATTACAAAATTTAATAAATATAGAGCCAGACGATAAAGTTAAAGCCTTCATTTGTACGCAAGATTTAAAAGACAAAGACTATATAAACAGCCATAACCTAATTATGGTAACTAAAAAAGGTCAAGTTAAGAAAACATCATTAGAAAAATATTCTAAACCCAGAATAAATGGTGTAGCTGCAATCACAATTAAAGAAGGTGATGAATTATTAGCAGCAGAATTAACCGATGGAAATAGCCAAATTATTTTAGCTGTTAAATCAGGAAAATTAGTACGATTTGAAGAAACTAAGACCAGACCAATGGGAAGAACAGCATCTGGAGTTCGGGGAATTGTATTAAAAGATGATACTGATGAAGTTATTGGAATGGTATCTGTAAACGATATGAACAGTGAAATTCTTGTCGTAGCCGAAAATGGTTACGGAAAACGCTCTTCATTAGACGAATATAGAATTACAAACAGAGGTGGTAAAGGTGTAAAAACATTAAATATTACTGAAAAAACAGGTAAATTAATTTCTATAAATTCAGTTACTGATGCTGACGATTTAATGATTATTAATAAATCGGGATTAACTATCAGAATGGCCGTTGAAGATTTGAGAGTTATGGGAAGAGCCACTCAAGGCGTAAAACTTATAAATATCAAAGGAAACGACTCTATTGCCGCTGTAACTAAAGTCATGAAAGATGATGTTGCAGAAGTTATAGTTGACGAAGACGGAAACGTTATAGAAGCTGAAACTATAGAAAGAGTAAAACCAGTTTTAGAAATTTTAGAAGATGACGGCATAGTTGACGACGATGACGAAGACGACGATGAAATCATTGATGATGAAGATGATACAGAAGAATCTGACGATGGTGCAGATGATGAATCTTAACTAATAAAAACTTAATCACAAAAACCATATTTTAATTTTATTAATAAATTTAGTATGGTTTTTGTTTATCAGATAATCAAATTTTAAAACTAAGAAATAATGATAAACACAAAAAAAATAATTATTGCAGGAACATTAATTATCTCAGGATTTACTTATGCTCAAAAAGAGGAACTCAAGGCACTAAAAAAAATCTATGCTAAAGATGAAATAAAAGGTGCTGATTTAGCTGAATATAAAGCATTGGTGTCAAAAGTAGAACCTTTAGCTACAGAAGAAGGCGATAAAGTTTATGCTACTTTTTACAAAGCAATGCTTCCAGTATTAGAACTTAACGCCTTGGATAAAAATACACCAGCAATTCAAGCACAAATGATTGTAGCTAAAAACTTAAGTCCAACATCGATTTCAAATTTTGAAAAAGGATTAAATGCAACACTAGACTACGAGAAAAAAACTGGTAAAAAAATTCAGACTGATGATATTTTAGAAACCATTACTTCATACAAACCTGAATTAGTAAACATAGCTGTAAAACTGGGGAATGACAAAAAATATAAAGAGTCCTCGGAAATTTTGTACTCAATATACAAACTAGATAAAAAAGATGCCGATAAATTATATTATGCTGCAAACTATGCTCTTAATGCAGAAGATCCAGATAAAGCGTTGCAATATTATCAAGAATTAAAATCTATAAATTATACTGGTGAAGGCACAACTTATCTTGCAATTAACAAAGCTACTGGTAAAGACGAAACTTTTACTAATAAAGCAGATCGTGATAAACTAGTTTTATTAGGAACGCATTCTAATCCTAAAGAAGAAAAAAATCCATCCGTAAAAGGTGAAATTTATAAAAATATTGCAGCACTTTTAGTACAAAAAGGTCAAAATGAAGAGGCAAAAGCTGCATTAATTGAAGCTAAAAAAGAAAATCCTAAAGATACTGCAATAATACTTGCACAAGCTGACCTTTTGTACAAATTAAAGGACATGGAAGGTTACAAAAAATCGATTGGTGAAGCATTAGCAATTAATCCAAATGATGCAGATTTAATTTTTAATTTAGGTATTGTAAGTGCTGCATCAAATCAATTTGCTGATGCCGAAAAATACTACGCTAAAGTAATTGAATTAAAGCCTGATTATGTAAATGCTTACATAAATCTTGCCGATTTGAAACTAAAACCAGATGCAAAAATTGTTGAAGAAATGAACAAATTAGGCAATTCAGAAAAAGATTTGAAACGTTATAACGTAATTAAATTAGAACGACAAAATCTATTTAATAGTGCTTTGCCTTTATTGGAAAAAGCACATGAGTTAGATAAAACTAACGAAACGATTAAACAAAATTTAAAATCTGTATACAGCTTTCTAGAACTTACAGATAAAGTAAAAGCTTTAAAAAATGAGTAATTAATATTATAAAATACAAAAAAAGGCGATTTTCATTTCTGAAAATCGCCTTTTTTTTACACTTTAAAATTTAAATTTTTACAGTCCAACCAAAACTATCATCGGCAAGTTTATATTGAATATTAGTTAACTTTTCCTTTAAGTTTTTTGCAAACGAATTGTCAATTTTGGGTAATTCGTAATACACATCTTGATATGAAAAACCAACAATAGGATTTACAACTGCAGCCGTTCCTGCTCCAAAAATTTCTTTTAAAGAACCATCTTTGGCAGCATTTACAAGTTCATCGACTAAAACTGAACGCACATCCACTTCTATTCCTTCACGTTTAGCAATTTCAATTAAACTTTTTCTAGTTACTCCATCCAAAATACGTTCGCTCGTTGGAGCCGTAAGAAGTGTATCATTTATTCTAAAAAACACATTCATTGTTCCTGCTTCTTCCAATTTTGTATGTGTTGCATCGTCAGTCCAAATAATTTGTTGGAAACCCTTGTCATTTGCTAGTTTGGTGGGATAAAATTGAGCCGAATAGTTTCCTGCTGCCTTTGCTGCTCCAATTCCGCCGTTTGCTGCACGACTGTAATGTTCCGCAATTATAACTTTTACTTCACCAGAATAATAAGAACGTGCTGGCGAAAGAATAATCATAAATCGATATTGAGTTGATGGTTGCGCGATTACTCCAGACCCAATTGCAATCATAAATGGTCTGATGTAAAGTGTTTTACCTAATCCTTTTTTTACCCATGCTTTCTCTATTTCTAAAATAGTTTTCAAGCCATCTATAAAAACACTTTTAGGAACTTCTGGCATAGCCATTCTTTTAGCAGAATTATTAAATCGTGCAAAATTTTCTTCAGGTCTAAAAAGCCATACTTCATCCTGCTCATCTTTGTAAGCTTTCATTCCCTCAAATATAGCTTGTCCATAATGAAAAACTTTAGCCGATGGGTCTATCATAAACGGTTCATAAGGTTTTATGATAGGTTTTTGCCATGTATTTTCTTTAAAATCACATAATAACATATGATCTGTAAAAACATTTCCAAATGCCAAATTTTCAAAATCAACAGTATCAATTTTTGAAGATGTAGATTGAACTATATCGATTTCGATTGTATTTTTTAAACTCATATTGAGCAAGTAAATTAATAAATTTATAAAGTAATATATTCAATATGAATTAATTACATAAAATTATGTAGGTTAATAATAAAAAAACTTGTTTTGCTAAACTAATGCAAAATTAAATGTAATTTTATGATATTTACAATTAAATAATTCTTTTTTGCATGTTTATATTAAAATCAATAAAATTGTGTTTAATTTTCATCTAATTTTAAAAAAAAATGATTTTATACTCGTTAGTTTTTTATAACTCATTATTTTTGTAATAATATAAAAAACTAGAAAAATGAAAAAAATTAATTTGCTTGTATTCTTAGTAATACTTACAACGAGTTTTACTGCAACTGCTCAAACAAAATCTAAAACCAAAAATACTACTTCAACAATAAATGCCTATGACTACGCTTTATTTGGTGAGAAATTTTCGTTAAATAATATTCTTACAAAAGACCAGATGTTAAAAAAGTATAAGAGTCTTAAAAAAGGAGATTCTTTAGCAGTTAAATTTACCTCTAAAATTAAAGAAGTTTGCAAGAAAAAAGGATGTTGGATGCAAATGGATTTGAATGATAAAACAAAATCGTTTGTCCGCTTTAAAGATTACGGTTTTTTTGTTCCATTAAATGCCGCCGATTCTCAGGGAATAGTATCTGGTATTGCTTTTATAGATGTAGTAACTGTAGATGAACTTAAACATTATGCTAAAGATGCTGGAAAATCGAAAGAAGAAATAAATAAAATTACTAAACCAGAAATTACTTATGCTTTTAAAGCAAGTGGCGTTTACATAAAAAAATAATTTTAAAATATGAAATACATTTTAACCATGGCATTTTGTTGTTTCATTCTTACATCTTGTAAAAGAAACGAAGTAAAAAAAATGAATGTTGTAGAGAATTTAACTGAAAAAAAATTCAAAATGTATGCAATGTCAGAAATGGCGATGTTAATGGAACAAATGTATGTTGAAAATAAGCGCCTAAAAGCCAGAATTATTAAAGGAGATGCAGTTGAGAATTTTCCTGAATATTTTAATAAAATATTTACATCAAAATTAAGTGATCCATCAGATAATGATGCTTTTTTTAAAACTAACGCCGCTCATTTTATAGAAGTTCAAAAAAAATTATATTATAACGTTGGAAATGTAAAAGAGAATTATAATAATGGGATTAACGCTTGTATTACTTGCCACCAAGGGAAATGTGGTGGTCCATTAATAAAAATAAAAAAACTGCTTTTAAAATAGAAGATGCAACGCGAAATAAAAATTACTTCTGACGGATCTACCACCATTTATTTGCCTGATTTAAACGAAAGTTACCATTCTAAACACGGTGCACTTCAAGAGGCAAATCATGTTTTCATAAAAAATGGACTTGATTTATTTACACAAGATAGAATTGCAATTTTAGAAATTGGATTTGGTACTGGATTAAATGCTTTAGTAACTTTTGTTGAAGCTGAAAAAAAATCTAAACATATAGATTATACTGGAGTAGAGGCTTTTCCAGTGTTACAAGAAGAAGCATTTCGAATGAATTATGTTAATCAAATTAATAGTCCTAATTTAGATTCCATTTTTAAAAAAATACATAAGTGTGATTGGGAAGAAAAAAATCAACTAACACAAAATTTCTCATTAATAAAGTTAGAAAAAAAATTTGAAGATATTAATGATTTTGAAAAATTTGATTTAATTTATTTCGATGCTTTTGGTTATAATGCTCAACCTAATCTTTGGAGTGAATTTATTTTTAAAAAAATGTTTAATGCTTTAAAAAAAAATGGAGTTTTAGTAACTTATGCTTGCCGAACTTCTATTAAAAATGCAATGTTATCGTCAGGATTTTCCGTAGAAAAATTACCTGGAGCTCCAGGAAAACGAGAAATGTTAAGGGCGCAAAAAAAATAAAATTTTATTAAAGTAATTTTAACTATTAAAAAAATCAACAAATTAATAATTTAATTACATTTGATAAACAATTGTTAAATTAATTTTTTTTCAACCATAATAGCTCCAATTTATGTCTAGATTAATTTATGATTACTCAAAATCTGTTTTGGAGAGAGTAAGTTTTGATACAAAACTATTCTGTAAAGAATTAGAAAAAGCGATTAAAATGCTCTTACCTTACGAAATCGAAGAATTAACCATTTGGTTACTTAATTTCACTAAAGAAAAACCAGAATTAAGGCAATGTTTACTGATCATCAACAAATAAAACTAAAAGGAACTTAAACGGTTCCTTTTTTATTTTTAATTTTTATAATCGTAAGATAATTTTTAATAAAAAAATAATTTTTTACTTATTATCGTATAAAAATGCACTTAATCGGTATTTTATTAAAAAATATTTTGGTCAGAATTCTTTTCTTTAGTATTTTTGAGTACAAATAAATTAAAGATAACCCCTAAATCTTAAAATTATGTCTAGAATGATGTACGATTACACTAAATCTGAATTAGAAAGTGTGAGCTTTGATCCAGATCGATTTAAAAGACAGCTAAGAAAAGCTGTAAAAAGTTTATTGCCTTACGAGATAGACCAACTTCATGTTTGGTTGTCATATTTTACGACAAATAAACCAGAACTAAGAAGTTGTCTAACAGAAATGAATGATATAAATAAAGGTGTAGCTTGATAGTTTATTAAAAAAAGGAGTAAAAAAGCTTTTTTTTTTATGCTTATTTAATAGATTTAGGACTTATAATTTCAACATTTTGAAAAACTATTGCCCCTTTCACTACGCCTGCAATTGTAGTTCTTAAAGCATCAATAATGTGAATTTTAAGTTCTGTTTTAGGATATATTAAACTCACTTCTCGAGCTGGTTTAGGCTCTTTAAAATGTCGTAATTTCGATTTATTTTTTTCGTTCAAATCCAAAGTATGAAGAAAAGGTAGTAAGGTAATTCCAAGACCTTCGTCAGCAAGTTTTATTAAAGTTTCGAAACTGCCACTTTCAAGTTGAAAATTAGATTTGTTTTGTTTTTCATTGTTTTTACACAAATTTAATATGCCATCCCTAAAACAATGTCCATCTTGTAGCAATAAAATTTCGTCTAAATTTAAATCATTGACTTCTATTTCAGTTTTTTTAAATATGGAATTATTTTCAGGAACATAGGCCATAAATGGTTCAAAATAAAGTACCACTTCTTTAATTTTTTCTTCATTTAATGGCGTTGCAGCAATTGCCGCATCTATGTGTCCATTATGTAGTCGTTTTATAATTTCATCTGTATTTAACTCTTCGATGATGAGTTTTACTTTTGGGTATTTTTTTATAAAATTATTCAAAAACATGGGTAAAAGTGTTGGCATAACTGTTGGGATAATTCCTAATCTAAATTCGCCTCCTATAAAACCTTTTTGATGTTGTACTATATCTTGAATTCTATCGACCTCATTTACGATATTTTTAGCTTGATTCACTATTTTTAATCCAATGTCTGTTAATTGAATTGGCTTTTTACTTCTATCAAAAATGAGAATACCCAACTCATCTTCTATTTTTTGAATTTGCATACTCAAAGTAGGCTGTGTAACAAAGCATTTTTCTGCAGCCAAAGTAAAATTTTTGTATTCTGCTACCGCCAATACATATTGCAATTGTGTAATTGTCATTTTTATAGTAATTAATTATGCAAATATAAAAACTATCAGTTTAATTTATAGTAGCGATTTATTTTTATTTTTTTAATAATTAATTATTTCTAATGTACCATCTGTTAAACGATAAAATGCACCAACAATTTTGATTTCTCCTTTAGCTTCCATTTCTTTTAATATTGGACTTTTTAGTCTTATATTATCTAAGGTTAATCGCACATTATTTTCAGACACATATTTTACATAGGCATCATTTTTAATACTTTTTTCTCCTTTAAAGTCTGCACTTTTTATGACAGCTGGTTTAATTTTTGTGAGCAATTCAGTAAGATTTCCAAGTTTCACATCATCAATAGCACCTTTAATTGCACCACAATGCTGATGTCCCATAACCAAAATAAGCTTTGCTCCTGCTACTTTACAAGCAAATTCCATACTACCTAAAAGATCTTCATTTACAATATTTCCTGCTACTCTTCCTACAAAAACATCTCCTAAACCTTGATCGAAAACATCTTCTACAGGCACGCGACTATCTATACAGCTTAAAACCATAGCTTTAGGAAATTGACCTGGTGCTGATTTTTTAGCTTGCTCACTAAAATCTCTGTAAGTTATAATCCCACTTTGAAATCGTTTATTTCCTTCAATAAACTGTTGAAGAACTTGATCTGGAGTTAGTTTTGATTGTTCTTCTTTAGTCATTACGTCTTTAACAACTAATTTAGATTGTAAGTTATTTTCATTTTTTACAATTTGACCAGACGGTTTACATGACAAAAAGAAAACCGTCGAAAAAAGTATTGTTAAGTATCGAAATTTATTTTTCATTATCAATAAGTTTATATTATTATTTTATTAAAGTGATTATTGCAAAATATACTGGTAATCCGATTGTGATGTTAAACGGAAAGGTTACAGCCAATGCCATAGGTAAATACAATCCTGGATTAGCTTTTGGCACTGCAATTTTCATAGCTGCGGGAACAGCAATATACGATGCACTAGCTGCTAAAACTGCAAAAATAAATCGATCACCAATTTCTGCAGTGATGTATTGACTTAAAAAAGCAACTAAGCAACCGTTTATTAATGGAATTACCAACGCGAAAATGGTTGTGAACCATCCATTTTTTATAAAATCAGATAATTTTTTTCCACTTGTAATTCCCATATCTAACAGGAAAATTACCAAAAACCCTTTGAATAAATCGGTAGTAAATGGTTTAATTCCTTCGGCTTGACTTTGATTAGCAACCAAACCAATAATTAAACTTCCTAGAATTAACAATACACTACCGTTTGTGAAAGAATGCTTTATGATTTGAGGTAATTTAATGGTGTTTTCTTTGTTAAACCAAGAAATTAGCATCACACCAACTATGATTGCTGGAGCTTCCATCATAGCCATTATTGCAACCATGTGACCACTAAATACTACTTTTTGAAATTCTAAAAATGATACTGCCGTTACAAAAGTTACGGCACTTACAGATCCATAAGATGCTGCAATTGCGCCAGCATTTTCGACACCTAATTTTTTCTTTAAAATAAAAAAGGTATAAACTGGAATAGCTATTGCAATGGCAACTCCAAATACAATACACCACAATATTTGAAAACTAAAATCACTATGAGATAGCTCTTGACCACCTTTAAATCCAATAGAAAAAAGCAAATAGAGTGATATAAATTTAGACGATTGTGCTGGGATTTCTAAATCGCTTTTGAGTTGTACAGCAATGATACCAAGAAGGAAAAACAAAAGTGCTGGACTCGTTAAGTTGTCTAATAAAAGGCTGAAATTCATTGTTTTTAATTTTAAGTTAAAAGTTTGTTTCTTGTGCGCGTTGCAATCTGTCGTTAAGAGTTACACCAATTCCAACACTAGGAAATCGTTCTGCAATAATGAATTCTAAGTTTTCAGAATCCAATTGATGCATTGCTGCATATAAGTTATGTGCAGCTTCATTTAAATTTTCATTTTTTGATAATCGAATATAATGTGTAGGAAAATCATTTGAATCTAAATTTGAAAACAATAGAAAACCTACTTTAGCATTTTTATAGTTGTAAATACTTTTTTTGATATCATCAGAAATAATAAATTTTGTTTTTGGAGAATAATGTTTGCTTAGCATTCCTGGAGCGTCTGGAGATGCAGAAGCCTTATTTTTAACTTCTATTTTTCCAATAATATTTTCTATTTCTTCTTGTGAAATTGCCCCAACTCGATATAAAATTGGTTTCCCATTCTCAAAACCGATAATTGTAGATTCAATTCCTTTTTTACACGAACCACCATCTAATATAAGTTCAACTTTAGTCCCAAGTTGATTTTTCACATGCGCAACAGTAGTTGGACTTATGTAGCCAAAAGGATTTGCGCTTGGCGCTGCTAACGGAAAATCCAATTGATTTAATAATTCTAAAGTTACTTCATGTGCTGGAACTCTCACTCCAACAGTGTTTTTTCCAGAAGTTACAATATTTGGAATAATCTCTTTTTTAGGTAAAACTAAAGTTAATGGTCCGGGCCAAAATTTTCGAGCCAATTCATAAGCAATTTCAGGAATATTTTCTGCCACTATATCTAAATATTCAATGGATTTTATATGAACAATTAAGGGATTATAAAGCGGTCGACCTTTAATTTCAAAAATTTTAGCAATTGCATCAGCGTCGAAAGCATTGGCAGCCAAACCATAAACGGTTTCGGTAGGAATTGCTACTACATTTCCGCATATTAATAATTTTTTTGCTTTATGTAAATCTTCTTTCATTTTTTATGGATTACAGTAATCACAATACATTGGATCTTCTGTTTCTTTATTACTGGGAAATTTTTTTTCTAGTTCAAAATGGCATTTTTGACATTTATACCTATAAGATAAAGTAGATTTTGTAGGACTTTTGCACCATTCACAAGGTAATCCCGATATCGCTTCAACAATTCCAAAACCGGGAGATTTACATTCGGGACAAATAGATTTTACTTTTTCAATTAGTTTATGAGTAGCTTTTTCTATAACTTTCATCCTTGTTGGATTGTAAAATGCTCTCATATCTGTTTCAACATAAAAATTAAAATTGTTTTCAAAAAGTTCAGAAGCAATTGCATTCAATTCAGCCCACGATTGAATTCCTTTATAAAATGTATTCTTCTCATTTTCAGATTTTTTGATGATTAATCCATGAGAAGGAAATCCTGATTTTTTAGCAAATTCTACTAATTCATCATTAGAATTAATCGTCTTTCCATCAAAATTAGTGTCCAAAGAAATTTCACGAACTATTATTTCTAAATCGTTTTTTTTATCTATTAGTATTAATAATTCATCGTCAGCATGAGCTAAAAAAATATCTGGATGAGGACCAAAAGAACCTTCGCTTGCAATTGCTAAATCGCAATTAAATTCTTCCATTGCTCTCAAGCATTTATTTTTAATAGTTGTTAAAGCATCATTTTTTCTATTGATTTCTCCTGAAAAAGTTCCAAACAAATCAGTATCAAAATCATCTGGAACAAAACAACTTACTCCAAATTCCTGCTCAAATAATTGTGCAATTACTTGCTCTTTTTGATGCTTTGTAGCAATTAATAACTTTCGATTATTGAACATTTTGAATTAATTCAATTGATATATTACTATTTATTTTCAATTCCATATTGTTGTTTTTAGCCAATTCAATCAAATCTTTTATTGAGTTACTAGTTTCAGAAAGTTGTTCAATTCGTTTTTCAGAATTTGAAAGCTCTATATTAAAACGAATGTGATTGCTAAAATCTTCTAACTTGTGATAACTAATTTTGGCATTGATTAAATCCAACAAAATTTTTTGTGCTTGAGTTGGACTAAATATACCTTCTATTAAATTGTAATTAATTTTTTTTTTCATGTTTTAATTGATTTTAATTACACAATTAATGTCAAGATCAAGTGTTTCAAAATCTAAATTGTTTCTTAAATCTGATAGTTTATTTTGTAAAGCAATAATTTTAGATTCTTTATTTTTAATATCCTCTTCGTTATTGGAATTACACATTTTACCTTCTAAGAATTTTATTTTTATGGCAATCATTTGAGAAATTAAATCTAAAGTTTCTGATTTTGAGAATTTTCCGTTAATAATACCTATCTCCATTTTTTATTTTTATTTTAAAAATTACTGACCTTGTCCGAGTGAAAAACCTGAAATTCCGTCGAAATAATATAAATTTTCTGTTTTAATAGTGTCTAAACCTTTCTCAGCAAACTTATTTAGTAAGTCAATTATTTCTGTTTTGCTTATGATTGTACCATCGTTAGCTTTAAATCGACATCGCCAATGATCTGTACAAAAAGTTTCTTTAAACCCTTCTGGCCAAACTTTAATACCTCTGTTGGTAATCATACTAAGTTTTGTGTTTTCAGAAGTAATATTTTTTACAATTGCTGCCAATTCATCTGGGTTTGTGCCACTCCAGTGAACAAAAACATCGTGTCCAACTAATTCTTTTTTAGCTTTTGGTTTTCTAACGTATTTTGGTAAAATTAAGGCTTCATTATTTTCATAACTCACTGCTTTAAGCAACGAAGGTTTCTGTCCTAAATTTGCAATAATAGCTTGTGCAAACTCTTTAGTACCTACTTTTTGTTTGCTATTTCCTTCAGTATAAATATCATATGTATGAATTCCGTCTTCCAAAGTTTTGAGCCAAGCGTTTTGTACTTTACTGGCAACCGCGGTTTGTCCAATATGATTTAACATCATTACTGCACCTTGTAATAATCCAGATGGATTTGCCATATTTTGTCCAGCTCTTCGTGGTGCAGAACCGTGAATGGCTTCAAACATTGCACATTCTTCGCCAATATTTGCTGAGCCAGCTAAACCTACAGAACCTGCAATTTGAGCCGCAATATCTGAAAGCACATCACCGTACAAATTTAGAGTTACAATTACATCGAAAACTTCGGGAGTATCAGCCATTTTTGCAGCTCCAATATCAATAATCCAATGTTCTTTTTCAATTGCAGGATATTCGGCACCTATTTCATCAAAAACTTTATGAAATAATCCGTCAGATTGTTTCATAATATTGTCTTTAGTAAAACAAGTTACTTTTTTACGTCCATATTGTTTGGCATATTCAAAAGCGTATCGTACAATTTTTTCACATCCTGGACGACTGATAATTTTTAAACATTGAACAACTTCATCTGTTTGCTGATGCTCAATTCCTGCATATAAATCCTCTTCATTTTCTCTAATAATAACAATATCCATTTTAGGATGCTTGGTTTCTACAAAAGGATGCAAGCTCACACAAGGTCTCACATTTGAATATAATCCTAAAAATTTTCTCGTAGTAACATTTAAACTTTTGTAACCACCACCTTGAGGCGTAGTGATTGGTGCTTTTAAAAAAACTTTGTTTTTAGTAATAATATCCCAACTTTCTTTAGCAATACCTGAGGTGTTTCCTGAAAGATACACCTTCTCGCCTACTTCTATTTCATCAATTTCGATTGCTGCGCCTGCTACTTTAATAATTTCCAAAGTTGCGTCCATTATTTCTGGACCAATTCCGTCTCCTTTTGCTATTGTTATTCTTTGCATAGTTTTAAAATTTTAAGTTGATGCAAATGTAAATGCACTTGATTATATATTTTTATTTATATTTGTTATCTAACATATAAAATAATTTTATGAATTATACTTTACATCAGTTGAAGCTTTTTATAAAAATTGTAGAAACAAAAAGTATTACTAAAACGGCAGAGGATTTATTTTTAACACAACCGGCAGTTTCTATTCAGTTGCGTAATTTTCAAAATCAATTTGATATTCCGCTGACAGAAGTTATTGGTCGGCAATTATTTGTTACCGAATTCGGCACCGAAATAGCCACAATTGCAAAAAAAATTTTAGAAGATGTCGAAGAAATTCAATACAAAACACTGGAATACAAAAACATTTTAGCTGGAAAACTAAAAATATCTGTTGTTTCCACAGGCAAATATGTCATGCCTTATTTTTTAACTGATTTTCTAAAAAAATATCCCGAAGTAGATTTAACTATGGATGTAACCAATAAACAAAAAGTTATAAAAAGTCTGGAAAAAAACGAAGTTGACTTTGCATTGATTTCGGTAATGCCCAACAATATAAAAATTGAATCCGAAGTTTTAGTAGAAAATAAACTGTTTTTAATGGGAATTAAAAAAGAAGCTTTTGATGAGTCGAAAATCTCAAAAAATATCTTCTTGTCGATACCATTAATTTATCGTGAAGATGGATCTGGAACACGTCATATTATGGAAAAATATTTTGAAAAAAATGATATTAAAACTAAAATGAAAATGCAATTAACATCTAATGAAGCAGTTAAACAAGCGGTAATTGCAGGTTTAGGCTATTCTATAATGCCTCTTATTGGCTGTAAAAATGAATTGCTTGACAGCCAATTACAAATAATTCCAGTTTCTGGTTTTCCAATAAAATCCGACTGGAGACTTATTTGGCTGAAAGATAAAATTCAATCGCCAGTTGCAAAATCCTATTTGAATTTTATAAAACAAAATAAAATCGAAATTATTAATTCTAATTTTTCATGGATTTCTAGTTTCTAAATAAAAAAACTTAATTTTGTAGGATAAAGATTTGATATATCCAAAAAATACTTATGAGCGATTTTTACAAAAAAATTATAGAAAATAATAAACATTGGGTTGAAAATCAACTAGCAATAGATAAAGATTATTTTAAAGATTTATCAAAAGGTCAAAATCCACCTTTATTATGGATTGGATGTTCCGACAGTAGAGTTCCCGCAAACGAAATTATTGGTGCCAAAGCAGGAGAAGTATTTGTACATAGAAATATTGCTAATATGGTAGTTCACAGTGATATGAATATGCTTAGTGTTCTGGATTACGCCGTAAATGTGCTCAAAGTAAAACATGTTTTAGTTTGCGGACATTATGGTTGTGGTGGTGTAAAAGCAGCAATGGGAAATGATTCCATTGGAATTATTGATAATTGGATTCGTCATATTAAAGATGTGTACAGATTGCATAACGAATATTTAAATTCCATTAAAAATGAAGAAGAACGCTTCAATAAATTTGTTGAAGTCAATGTAAAAGAGCAAGTTTTTGATTTATCTAAAACTTCAATTGTACAATCTGCATGGCGAAATGGTCAAGAATTAACGCTTCACGGTTGGGTTTATGGACTAAATTCTGGTTATGTAACCGATTTGGATGTTAACATAAGTTCCAAAGTAGACTTAGATAAAGTGTATCAACTTAAATTTTAATCGTCTAAATTTTCGTTAAACGCGGAAGGCAATAAATGTGGAATAAATTTTACTAATATTGGTAAAAGTAAACTACCACCTGGAAGTAAAAATATAGTTAAAGATGGGACACTTTTACAAATATCTAACAATTGCTTTTTAACTTTTTTCTTTTCGATTGCATCCAAATCTTTATGAGTTGATTTCGCCAGCAACAGCATTAATTCTTTGCTTTCGGAGATTTCTTTAATCAAACGTTTTTTGTTTCTTTTTATCAAAACTTGAACGCCAGTTGTGGTTTGATCATAAAAATGCTTAACTGGATTAGAATAATTAAAGTATTGAATTTCAGATTTATGCTTAGTTATAAAACTATTGGTATACATAATACTTTCGGAAACAAAATCTTCTGAAATATTCATTGTTTCTGCTAATTTATGTAGAAAATAGATTTCGTCATTTTCAATTTTTCCGTCGTTCCACAACGTAATTCCTGCTAAATCTAGCAAATAATAATGTTCTAAATCTTCGGTAAAATAATCTAAAGGCAATGCTTCTAGCGTTTGAATATTCACTTTAGAAAATTTGGTATAACGAACAGATGCTTCAAAAAGACGTATCAATAAATCGTCATGTTCCGATTTTTCAGATTTCATTTGAAGTGCAAGCGAAACAATACTAATGATGGTTTCTTCCATTCTTTTCAAATATTTATCAGGAATCGAACCTTGATTTAAATATTTGTGAAATGCCAAAACATCAACAAATAAAAGTGCATTCGTAACAATATGCGAAAAGTTTTTAGTAATAATATCTTTGTTGGTTTGCACTCTTTCGTCAATAATATTTTCCAATTTTGAACTTGCAGAAGAAGGCATTATTTTATTAAAAAAACCAAAACCTTTTGGAGTCATTTCTTTGTAAAACGATACAGTTTTCGATATAAAATCTACAATATCTTTCGATTTAGAAGAAAAGCAATACACATCAAAAAGTGTATTCAACAGTGCTACTTTTGAAATTTCGTCTGATTTCCAGTTTTCAATTGGTAGTTTGGGTTGACTGTTTATCGAAATTAAATGTCCGTAGATAAATCCAGTTTGGCGAATTTGTTTGTAAAAAGATAAACTATCAATATCAATAGTATAAGCGTCGAACAAAGGTTTTTGTTCTACAAAATACTTATCGATCCAGCCTGTTGCTGATGGGTTTATCATAATTTTGATTTACAGTACAAAGCTATGTAAATTGATTTTATATATAGAAATTTTTTTTAATCAGGATTTGCCATAATTCGAAATAGTTCGGCATTGGAGTTTAAATAACGATTTTCTAATGCGATTTTTGAAAGTTGCGAACTTACCAAATTGTTTTCACGTGAGTTTATTAAAAACATGGAACTTTCTCCGAATGAAAACAAGCGTTCTTCAGACGTTAACATCACATTGTAATTGTCTACTAATTTGGAAATCAAAATGCGTTGGCGTTCTAGTGATTTTATTTCGTTTTGTTGCGAGTTGATTTTGTTGGTCAATTGCAATCGCTGCAAATCCAAATCGAATTGTGAGTCTTGAATTTTAAATTGAGCTAGTTTTAAACTTCCACGTTCTTTTCTTAAAAATATTGGAAAATAGACATTCATTCCGACTTTGTAGTTATTGAAGTTTGTGGTATTCCAATAATTAGGTTCTGATAAATAATGATAACCAACATCGATTTTTGGTAATAACGAATTGGCTTTTAGCTTTTGTTCTACATTTAGAATATCAATTTTACTTTGCAACGAATTGATTTTTGGATGATTTTCTATTGATGGATTTGCCTGCAGTAATTCGTTGGTTTTTAAAATTTCTTGAATGGTTAATTCTAGTTTTTCTTCTGGAATTATGTTGTCTTGCAATTCCATTGGAATGCTATTTTCTAGCCAAAGAAAATTAGAAAGCTCTAGTTTGGCTTTAATTAATTTTAATTTGGAATCTTCCAAACTCAACTCACGATTGCGAAGATTGATTCCAGCTTCAACCGAGTCAATTGCAGGTTTATCGCCATTGGTAATCAAACTTTGAATTCCTTTGTATCGAATGGTGGCGTTGTTCAAATAGTTTTGATAAAGTTGTACTTCGCTGTAATTTCGTTTCCAATTGAAATAGGCAACAGACGCGTCATACAAAACTTGAATGGCTTGTAATTTTCGTTCAGCTTGGCTTAATCTAATTTGAATTTTGGCTTTTCTAACGTCTGCCATTCTTTGGTTTATTAATAATCCTTGGCCTAGTGGCACTGTAATTCCTAATGAAGTTAATCCTTTATTAGGTAAAGTATTTTCTGGATTTACATAAATTCCTTCGCTGTTGTCAAAACCTGCTTTGACTTCAATTCCGTACCAAGTTGGAATTTTGAAACTGGTGTTTAATAGTGAATAATATTCTTTGTATTTGAATTGTTTTTTGTCAAAATCTACTTCAATTTTGGGGTCAAATCCACCACGAGCCATCATCAAATTGGCTTGTGCACTACTAATTTCAAGGTTTGCACTTTTCACCATTGGATGGTACTTTTTTACATAGCCCAAATATTCATTGAAGGTTAGTTCATTGCCAACTTTTGTTTGTGCTGTAATGACGTAAGTGAATAGTAAAAGTAAAAGTGGTATCGATTTCATTTTTTAGTGCCTTTAGTTTGAGTTTTAACCCTGATTTTAGGGAAAAGCCTCGCTTCTTTAGCGAGCTTTGGAAAGAAAGCAGGAACATGGATTATTGAAAATGCCCAAGCCATTGGTTCCTACTTTTTTTCTTTAGTTGTTTTTGACTTTGGTTGGTAATAATTTGGTGGAAATCCGTTGAGTGTACGCCAGATTTCAAACCAAACCGGAACGTTGTTCAGCAAAGCCAAAGTTTGCGCACCAGAACCCATGCTGACTTGTTTTGGCCAAGGATGTTCGTCTTTATCGGGTGCAATTAGCACTCTGAATTTTCCGTTATCACTGATGAATGTTTCTATAGCTACAATTTTTCCGCCAAAAGTTCCGTAACTCATGTTGGGCCAACCTGAAAATACAATGGTAGGCCAACCGTCAAACCAAACGCGTACTTTTTCGCCCTTGTGCACCAGCGGTAAATCGTTGGGTGCCACATAAGTTTCCACTGCAATATCGTAAACGGAAGGCATGATGCTCACAATTTGCGTTCCTTCTTTGATGGTTTCGCCAAGTCCAGACTGAATAGCACGGTTTACATGACCGCTTTGTGGCGCTTTTATGTAGTACATTCCATTTCGGATTTTGTAATTGGTGTACTGATTTTCGAGTTTGTTTACCTGAGCTTTGGTGTCGTATTGGTTACTTAAAGCTGTGTATTGGTCGCTTTTAGCTTTGGAATCTTTTTCGGCATATTCGGCTGAAATTCTGTTGACTTCTACTTTGGCGTTGATTAATTCGTTTTGACTACCAATGTATTTATTTTCTTGTGTAATGATTTTGGCTTCAACATCTTGCAATTTTAAACGTTTTTCTTCCACATCGGTTAATGGTTTTAAACCTTCTTTATTCAAAGTAATCGTACGATTGAATTGTGTGATAGCAATTTTTACTTGAGTTCTAACCGCAATTAAATCTGCGCTATCACTTTTTACTTTCAGAACCGCTTGACGGATTTTATTTTTGGCTTGTTGTAATTTCAAGTTTTTTTCGTTCTCGATAGCTGCAATTTGCGCTGAAAGTGAAGTTACTTTTCCACCATAGGATTCTTGCGCCATTTTTTTGGCATCCATTTGATTTTTGGTATTTTCCATCAAGTTTGGGTCTAAGTAATCTTCTTTAACCTCTGAAATGAATAATATGGTATCGCCTTTTTTTACAAAATCACCTTCTTTTACGTACCATTTTTCGATTCGTCCAGCAATTACCGAATGAATGGTTTGTGGTCTTTGATCGGGTTTTAAAGTTGTAACTGCACCAGTTCCAGATATGTTTTGCGTCCAAGGCAAGAACAAAATAATTACTCCAATTATGGAAACTGTTAGAATGATTTTGTTTAAAATTTTGTAATGCGGTCGATTGGTCAAATTTTTTATAGCACTAAACTGGTCAATGTTTTCTGTAATCGGATTTTTTTTAGAAATATTTAGCATAGCGATTAGTTTTTAGAATCTGATATAATAGTTCCATCGTTTAATGTTATAATTCGAGTACTTTTTTGTTTCCAATACTCATTTTTGGAAGAAACTATGACTGTCCATTTATTTTTTTCGTCCATGATGAAATCGATAATTTCGTTAGCCGTGTTTTCATCCATTTTGTCCAAAGGATCTTCTAGAAATAGAATTTTTGGTTTGTTAATAATGCTCCGTGCTAACAATATTTTTTGTGCATTTGAAGACGACATTTGAATTCCATCGGTAATAATTTTAGTTTCTAGTCCGTCAGGCAATGACTTGATGTAACTTCCTAATTTTACACTTTCGATTGCCCATTTTATATCCTCGTGTTTGATATGGGCATTATTAAACGTAATATTTTCCAGAATTGTTCCTTCAAAAGGAGTTTCACCAGTTATAATGGTTCCAATGTGTGAACGGTATTGGTTTAAATCAATTTTTCTGTAAGTGTCATCATTGATGAAAAATGAGCCAGAAGTTGGTTCGATTAACCCTGATAATAATCGAATTAAAGTTGTTTTTCCGGAACCATTTTTGCCTTCTAAAACTATTTTTTCGGATTGGTCAATTTTTAAATTTATATTTTGAATTATATTATCATTGGAATCTGGAAACTTAAATTTTATGTTTTCGGTTTCTATGGCTAACTGTGTAAAACAATAATTAGGTTCAGAACCATTAAAATCTTCTATTTTCAAATCAGTTATTTGTCCAATTTTTTCAACAGATGTCAACACATCATACAATGTTTCTAGTCCAACTATTATTTTTTCAACAGAGTTGATTACCAATAAGATAATGATTTCGGCAGCGACAAATTGGCCAATATTCATTTGTTGATTTAAAACTAAAAAACCACCAATTAATAATAAACTAACGGTTATAATCACTTTAAAAATTATTAATTGAATAAATTGTCTCTTAATAACTCCAAAATGTTTTTCACGGTTTTCTAAATATCCGTTTACTAGTTCATTATTTTTAGATAAAGCAAACTCAAAATTGTCAGCCCTACGAAAACTTGAATTATTACGTGCAATTTCTTGCAACCAACTTACCACTTTGTACTTGTATTTAGATTCTTTTAAACTGGTGTTAAGTCCTGAATTATAGGAGAATTTAAAAATACTATACAATAAAATCAACAAGAAAATTCCAAAGAAAATAAAAAATGGATGGTATAAAGAAAGTAATAAAATTCCAAAAATAATTTGTAATAATGCCGTCGAAAAATCTACTAATAATTTTGATGTTCCTTTTTGAATGGTCAAAGTATCAAAAAAGCGATTTGCAACTTCTGGCGGATATTGATTGTAAAGTTCTTCAAACTTTATTTTTGGTAGTCTGTAACTAAATTCAAAAGACGATCGTACAAATATTTTTTGTTGCAAATTTTCGGTAATTCGTAATTGCATTAGAGACAAAATTCCAACCAAAGCTACTCCTAAAACAACAACTATAACTAGTACAATCCAAGATGTGCTAACACGACCAGACTGAATTAAGTTTATAATAGCTTGAATTCCCAATGGTAAAGATAAACTCACTAAACCAGCAAAAATGGCATAGAAAAAAATTTGTGAAATATCTTTTTTATCTAACTTTAGTAAATTAAAAAAACGTTGTAAAGGTGATTGATTCATTAGAATTTATTTTAAAGTATTGTCAATTAAGTTGATATAAAAATCAGTAGGCGAAATGGTTTCATTACAATTTGTAATTGTTTTAAAATGATTTTTTAAAAAATGTTGATGTAAAGCACCTTCAACAATAGATGAGGCTAATGTTTTAGCAAATGGATACTTAGGATTTACAGCATCAATAAAACTTTGTAATCGATTAATAACCTTTTTGTAAACTAAAAAATAACCAATTTCATTTTCTTGATCAACATCTTTAGTGAGCAACGTTTTAGCAAATTCTGACACAATAATTTTGTACAAAACGGCTTCATTTACATGCAACGTATCAGTATCATCAACTACTTCTTCGGTAACTAATTGTACTGCAATTTTTAGTTTTTCGATTGCATTTGCTATATTGTTGGTTGCAAAAATTAATTTGTAGTCCATCCAACCCCAATACCAAGCGGATAAATACAGTAATAATTTGTGCTTACTATCAAAGTAGCGATAAATGGAACTCTCGTTGGAACTGATTTTTTCTCCCAATTTTTTAAAAGTAAAGTTCTCAAAACCAATTTCATCTATCAAGAGAATGCTGTTTTCAATAATTTTTTTACCCAAATATGATGTTTCAGGATTTTTAATGTAGAGTTTTTTACTAATATTAATAACTATATTCGGCAGTACAACATTCATAAATAAAAGTATTTTTTGCAAATATAATAGTATTACTATTAATATATAAATTTTAACATGATTTTATATCCAAAATTTAAATAATTAAATTCGCTATAAATTGAAATTCTTCTAAACCTTAAGTGACAAATTTGCCTACAAAATCGTATTTTTGTGCTTTGAAAAAAAATATGCTAGAAAACGAAAATACGATTGATGTAATTGGAGCGAGAGTTCACAATTTGAAAAATATTGACATCAAAATTCCGAGAGAAAAACTGGTTGTAATTACCGGACTTTCAGGCTCAGGCAAATCATCCTTAGCATTTGATACCATTTATGCCGAAGGTCAACGAAGATATATTGAAACATTTTCTGCTTACGCACGTCAATTTCTTGGTGGATTAGAACGTCCTGATGTCGATAAAATTGATGGACTTTCACCTGTAATAGCTATTGAACAAAAAACCACAAGTAAATCGCCACGATCAACTGTGGGGACTATAACCGAAATTTACGATTTTCTGCGATTACTCTTTGCTCGAGCAGGAGATGCTTACAGTTATAATACTGGCGAAAAAATGGTTTCGTATTCTGACGAGCAAATTAAAAATTTGATTAAGGAAAATTTTACAGGAAAACGTATAAATATTTTGGCTCCAATAATTAGAGCTAGAAAAGGTCATTATGCCGAATTGTTTCAACAAATTGCAAAACAAGGTTTCGTAAAAGTTCGTGTAAACGGAAAAATTACCGACATCACAACAGGAATGAAACTCGACCGTTATAAAACTCACGATATCGAAACTGTAATCGATAGATTAGAAGTAAATAATGATGAAGTTACTGATAAACGTTTAGCAGAAAGTATAAAAACCGCCATGTATCACGGTGAAGATGTAATGATGGTTATTGAACATGAAAGTGAGGAAGTACGCTTTTTTAGTAGAACACTAATGTGCCCAACAACAGGAATTTCGTATCAAAATCCAGAACCTAATTTATTTTCGTTCAATTCACCAAAAGGTGCATGCGAACATTGTAAAGGATTAGGAATAGTAAATGAAATAAATAGAAAAAAAATAATTCCTAATGGGAAATTATCCATAAATAAAGGAGGTTTTGCGCCACTTGGCGAATATAAAAGTTCGTGGATGTTTAAGCAATTAGAAATTATAGGCGAAAAATATGGTTTTAAATTAACTGATGCCATAGATACAATTTCAAAAGAAGCAATGGAAATGATTCTTAATGGTGGCAATGAAAAATTTTCGATAAAATCGAAAGTTGCTGGCGTTACTAAAGATTATAAAATAGATTTTGAAGGAATTTCAAAATTTATTAAAAATCAGTTTGAAGAAAGTAACTCATCATCTATAAAAAGATGGGCAAAAGAATTTATGGACGAAGTAAATTGTCCTGAATGTTATGGTTCACGTTTGAAAAAAGAATCCCTATTTTTTAAAATCAATAATCAAAATATTGCCGAATTATCTTCGATGGATATCTCTGAATTAACGGCTTGGTTTCAAGATTTACCAAAAGTATTTTCTGAAAAACAAAAAATTATTGCAACTGAAATTCTAAAAGAAATCAACGATAGATTGCAATTTTTACTCGATGTTGGTTTGAATTATTTATCATTAAATAGGAGTTCAAAATCACTTTCAGGAGGCGAAGCACAACGCATTCGACTGGCAACTCAAATAGGTTCACAATTGGTTGGAGTGCTTTATATTCTGGACGAACCAAGCATCGGATTACACCAAAGAGATAATGAAAGATTGATTAATTCTTTAAAAAATCTTCGCGATATTGGAAATTCAGTTTTGGTTGTTGAACACGATAAAGACATGATTGAATGTGCCGATTATGTTATTGACATTGGTCCAAAAGCTGGAAAATATGGTGGAAATATCATCAGTAAAGGAACACCAAAAGAATTACTTCAAGAAAATACAATTACAGCGCAATATTTAAACGGAAAATTAAAAATTGAAATTCCTAAAAAACGTCGCGAAGGCAATGGAAAAGTTATGAAGTTGTTTGGCGCAACAGGTAATAATTTAAAAAATGTTACTATTGAATTTCCACTGGGAAAACTAATTTGTGTAACGGGAGTTTCTGGAAGTGGGAAGTCGACATTAATTAACGAAACGCTGTATCCTATTTTAAATGCACACATTTTTAACGGAGTCAAAAAACCACAACCTTATAAAAGAATTGAAGGATTAGAGCATATTGATAAGGTAATTGATATTGATCAAAGTCCTATTGGCAGAACGCCACGATCAAATCCAGCTACGTACACCGATGTTTTTTCGGAGGTTAGAAATTTATTTACAATGACACCCGAAGCTTTAATTCGTGGGTATAAAGCAGGTAGATTTAGTTTTAACGTGAAAGGTGGACGTTGCGAAACATGTGAAGGTTCAGGAGTTCGTACTATAGAAATGAGTTTCTTACCCGATGTTTATGTAGAATGTGAAACATGCCAAGGCAAACGTTTTAATCGGGAAACATTGGAAATTCGGTTTAAAGGAAAATCCATTTCAGATGTACTAAACATGACTGTTGACGAAGCGGTTCCGTTTTTTGAAAATATTCCGAAAATTTATAGAAAAGTAAAAACCTTACAAGATGTTGGTTTGGGTTACATTACTCTTGGTCAACAAAGCACCACACTTTCAGGTGGCGAAGCGCAACGTATAAAATTATCGGCAGAATTGTCTAAAAAAGATACAGGAAATACGTTTTACATCATGGATGAACCCACTACAGGTTTGCATTTTGAAGATATTAGAGTATTGATGGACGTGATAAATAAATTAGTAGATAAAGGAAATACGGTTTTAATTATTGAACATAATCTCGATGTTATTAAACTTGCAGATCATATTATTGACGTTGGAATGGAAGGCGGAAAAGGCGGTGGCGAAATTACGTGCAAAGGTACACCAGAAGAAATTATTAAAAATAAAAAAAGTTATACAGCGCAATTTTTGAAGAAAGAGATGAAATAAAAATCTATTTTAAAGAATTCTTAATTGAGAATTTATCTAGAATTAATACTACTTAATATTGAAATTTTTGAGTTTAATTATGTAATAATAAAATTGGATTTGAGTTTTAATTTTGAATCGTAACTTAATTTTCAAATATTACATCATGAATAGTCTATTAAAAAAATGTGCATTTCTTTTTATTATTTCCTTCTTATTTTCAAGTTGTTCAGCCATTGGTGAAATTTTTAAAGCGGGTATAGGAGTTGGGATTTTCTTAGTTGTAGTTGTTGTAGCAGTTATAATATTGGTAATCAAAAGATTTTCTAGCAAAAACTAATGTAAGTTTTTATTCTTTTTATAAGGTCACGCTTTTGCGTGATTTTTTTTGTAGATAACTTTTCAAAACTCTAAAAAGTGGTGGCTCTAAAAATCGATAAATCTCATTATATTTGAACTAAATAATTTTAACTACAAAAAATGTCTAACACACAACAACTACAAGATTTTTCAACACAAGTTCGACGTGATATTTTGCGAATGGTTCACGCTGTAAATTCTGGTCATCCGGGAGGATCACTAGGTTGCACCGAATTTTTAGTAGCTTTATATCAGGAAATTATGGATCGTAAACCTGGATTTGAAATGAATGGATTGGGTGAAGATTTGTTTTTTTTATCAAACGGACATATCTCTCCAGTATTTTACAGTGTTTTAGCAAGAAGTGGCTATTTTCCTATATCAGAATTAGCAACTTTTAGAAAACTCAATACACGGTTACAAGGACATCCAACTACTCATGAAGGTTTGCCTGGAGTAAGAATTGCATCTGGATCTTTAGGTCAAGGATTATCAGTAGCAATAGGTGCTGCACAAGCAAAAAAACTGAATCATTGCAATCATTTAATTTACACACTTCATGGAGATGGTGAATTGCAAGAAGGACAAAACTGGGAAGCAATTATGTATGCTTCGGCTAAAAAAGTTGATAATCTTATTGCTACCATTGACTTAAATGGCAAACAAATAGATGGAACTACTGACGAAGTTTTGTGTATGGGAAGCATAAAAGCAAAATTTGAAGCATTTGATTGGGATGTTTTAGAAATCAAAGAAGGAAATAACATCGAAGCAATTATTGATGGAATGAACGAAGCCAAATCAAGAACTAGAAAAGGAAAACCAGTTTGCGTTTTGTTACATACCGAAATGGGAAATGGAGTTGATTATATGATGTATTCTCATGCATGGCACGGTAAAGCGCCAAATGATGCACAACTTGCGACCGCATTAGAGCAGAACAAAGAAACTTTGGGAGATTATTAAATGAAGTGTTTTCTTTTAATAGTGTTATTTTTCTTTAAATCATTTGTTTATTCTCAGAATGAAAAAATGAGTTATTATTTTGATTCTTCAGTTGTTTATAAATATAAAAATTATTCAACCCATTTCAATGGTAAAATGATTTATTTTATGAACACAAAAGATTCAACTTATTCTTTATTGATAAAAATGAATGATAATGTAAAGGGAGCTACATTGGATGATCACAAGAAAAAAAGAGTAATTAATTTCGATGTTAACTTTGATTATAATAAAGTTGAGGATTTGAATAAGTTAAATAATTCAAAATTATACACAGTAATAATTTATGAAAATCAAAAAAAATATAAAAATTTTGTAGAAGTTTTTGAATACGAAAAAGACACAATTAATAATCAAATTTTAGTTCATCTAACGCAATTTAAAAACTCTAAAAAGAAAAAAATTATAAATGAACATTACTATTATTTTTCAAATAAAGATAATATAGAAAGTTTATATAAAAACAATGTAAAAGATTATTTGCTAAAAAAATATAACCTTTTTGAAATAAAAAACTTTAATTTAGAAAAGATAGTATGTGTGATTGATGGTAAAATTAATTCAGAAACTGTTTATTTAGAGAGTAAAAAAATTGATTTCAACTTTATTTTTAAAATAGATGAATTATTTCCAAAAAGGATATTAAATTAACACAACAATTTAAAATGAAAAAATATACAAACACAGGAAGTAAAGATACGCGCTCAGGATTTGGTGCCGGAATGACCGAATTAGGACAAAAAAATGAAAATGTAGTTGCACTTTGTGCCGATTTAATTGGTTCGTTAAAGTTTGATGACTTCAAAAAAAATCATCCAGATCGCTTTTTTCAAATCGGAATTGCAGAGGCTAACATGATAGGAATTGCTGCTGGATTAACTATTGGTGGTAAAATTCCGTTTACCGGAACTTTTGCAAATTTTTCTACCGGTAGAGTTTACGATCAAATTAGGCAATCAGTAGCATATTCTGATAAAAATGTCAAAATTTGTGCTTCTCATGCTGGCTTAACTTTAGGAGAAGACGGTGCCACACATCAAATTTTAGAAGATATTGGACTGATGAAAATGCTCCCAGGAATGACTGTAATAAATACCTGTGATTTTAATCAAACGAAAGCGGCAACTCTTGCAATCGCTGATCATCACGGACCAGTTTACTTGCGTTTTGGAAGACCTGTGGTGCCAAACTTTATGCCAGCAGACCAACCATTTGAAATTGGAAAAGCAATAATTTTAAATAAAGGTACCGATGTTACTATAATTGCAACAGGTCATTTGGTTTGGGAAGCTTTGCTGGCAGCTGAAATTTTGGAAACAAAAGGTATTTCAGCAGAAGTGATTAATATTCATACCATAAAACCGTTAGACGAAGAAGCAATTTTAAAATCGGTATTGAAAACGAAATGTGTTGTCACAGCAGAAGAACACAATATTTTGGGAGGATTAGGCGAAAGTGTTGCACGAACTTTAGCATTAAACAATCCAACACCACAAGAGTTTGTAGCTGTACAAGATTCATTTGGCGAAAGCGGCACTCCAGAACAATTAATGGATAAATATAAGTTAAACAATCATGCCATTGTTGCTGCTGTTGAAAGAGTGATTAAAAGAAAATAATTTTTTTTGTAAAATATAAAATCCGTCTAATTTAAAAGCTAGACGGATTTTTTTATTTCAAATTTTGAATAAAAAAACCATAAGCTATAAACTTATGGTTTTAAAAAGGAGCCGGCGGAGGGACTCGAACCCACGACCTGCTGATTACAAATCAGCTGCTCTAGCCAACTGAGCTACGCTGGCAAAATTGAACTACAAATATAAGTGCGAAATTTAATTCTCCAAAATATTTAATAGTTTTTTTATAGAAACTTTTACTACAGGGTGTTAATCTTATCAATCAATTGATTTGCAGTTTGTTCTAATTCAATATTTATTTGTTTAAAATGTACTTTTTTATTTTCCACTTTTTTTGCATTCACTTTTACAATAAGACTATCAAATGATGCAATTGCTTCATCTATAATAGCATTTGTTTTATCAGATGGCTTTCCACTTGTAGACATTTCATAAATGTAAACCGCTTCAATAATATCGCCTAAAACAAAGTTAATATCTTTTTTTAAATTTTTAACACTTGACATTTTTGTACTTTTTTAAATTCGGTGCAAAATTACATATAATCTTTAGATAATAAACTATAAATTTTATTTAACTATTTTATGCAATATAGATTTCTAAAATTGTAGCCTTCCCTACTATTTCAAATTCTTTTACAAAAGCTGGAATTAAAATGGTATCTCCAATTTGATATTCATAAACAATATCATTTAGTTTTAAATCAAAATTTCCTTCGGCACACATATAAACACGGAATGTTTTAGTGTTAGCAGGTAAAACAATTGTACCATTCAACGGAATAACATTAGTACTAAAATACTCACATTCGACCACTTTATTTGCACTATTTTCTAATTTTGAATACTTTTTTTGCGTCTCAATAGTATCATAATTTATAGCATCTACAGCTAAATCCACATGAAGTTCTCGCAAATTTCCTTGTGCATCTTTTCTATCAAAATCATACAACCTATATGTTATGTCAGATGTTTGCTGAATTTCTGCAATTAAAGTTCCAGCTCCAATAGCGTGAACTGTTCCTGTTGCCAAAAAGAAAACGTCTCCTTTTTTTACTTTTTTAGTATCTAGAATGTTCAATAAAGTTTTATTTTTTAAGCTCTTTAAATATTCCTCTTTTGATGATTTTTCTTTAAATCCAACTATCAATCTTGCATCAACATCAGCTTGCATAACATACCACATCTCGGTTTTTCCAAAAGAATTATGACGTTTTTTTGCCAACTCATCATTTGGATGAACTTGAATAGATAAGTCTTCGCGAGCATCAAGATATTTAAATAAAAGTGGAAATTGTTTTCCGAATTTTTGATATACAAATGTTCCTAAAACTTGTTCCGGGTATAAATCTATAATTTCGTTTAAGTTTTTACCCTTAAATTCCCCATTTGAAATTACACTGATGTCATTTTCGACAGTAGATATTTCCCAACTCTCGCCAGTAATACTAGACGTTATGGGTTTATTTAAAACTGTGTTAAGTTTAGTTCCACCCCAAATTCGTTCTTTTAAAATTGGGTTGAATTGCAAAGGATATAATTTCATTTTTAATTAGAATTAATTAAATATTGGATTTAAACTAAAAAAGTCAAACTTTTCAGATTGACCTTTTAAATATTATGTGATTAAAACACCTCGTTTTCTTTGAGCTTCTCCATATTATTTACCAACTGAAGTTCTTCTACAAATTTTTGAATTTTTCCGTTCATAACACCGTCCATATCAAAAACATCTAGCCCAATTCGATGATCAGTAACTCTACCTTGAGAATAATTATAAGTTCTAATTTTTGCTGATCTATCGCCTGAACTTACTTGAGAAGTTCTTTTTACTGCATCTTCAGCTTGCTTTTTTGCTAATTCTTGTTCATATAATCTTGAACGTAAAACTGTTAATGCTTTATCTTTATTTTTATGTTGTGATTTTTGATCTTGACATTGCGCCACCAATCCTGATGGAATGTGAGTCAATCTAACCGCAGATTTTGTAGTATTTACCGATTGACCTCCTGGACCAGACGAACAGAAAAAATCTACTCGAACTTCGTTCATATCAATTTGAACATCAAATTCTTCTGCTTCTGGCAAAACCATAACGGTCGCTGCCGAAGTATGAACTCGTCCTTGTGTCTCTGTTTGTGGTACACGTTGCACACGATGTACACCAGCTTCAAATTTTAAAGTTCCATATACGTCTTCGCCAGTAACTTCAAAAATTACTTCTTTAAATCCTCCCGAAGTTCCTTCATTCATATCGACAACCGAAGTTTTCCAACCACGATTTTCGCAATATTTGGTGTACATTCTAAATAAATCTCCAGCAAAAATTGACGCTTCATCTCCTCCAGTTCCTGCTCGAACCTCAACCATTACATTCTTAGCATCTTCTGGATCTTTTGGAATCAATAAAAATTTTATTTCATCTTCCAAAATTGGCAATCGTTCCTTTGCTTCATCGAGTTGCATTTTTGCCATTTCAACCATTTCTGCATCACTTCCATCAGAAATTATTTCGTTTGCTTCGGTAATGTTTCCTGTAATGGAAAGCAATTCTTCGCGCTTTTCCATTAATCCTTTTAAACCTTTATATTCCTGATTTAGTTGAACATAACGCTTTTGATCAGATATAATATCGGGTTGAATAATCAAATCCGAAATTTCGTCGAAACGCTGTTTTACATATTGAAGTCTTTCTAACATTTTGAATAATTTTTCGAGTGCAAAAATACAAAAAAGTTTGCAGTTGTAACACCTTGTTTTTATATCTTTTGGTGCAATTGTTTAAAGTAACTAAATGCTTTGAATAAGCGAGTTCCGTACCACGAAAACATTTCGCCATCTACAAAAATAGTTTTGGCATGATGGGTACATCTTCCAATTTCAAAAGCATGTTCATCTTTAAACGGAAATGGTTCTGATGATAATAATATTACATCAGGATTTCCTTCAATCCTAATTTTTTTAATGATAATCTCTGGATATCGTTCCGAATTATTATCATAAATATTCTGAAAATTATTAAGTTGCAACATGGTATTTATATAGGTATTATTCCCGGCAACCATAAAAGGATTCGCCCAAATAAAATAAGCCACTTTTAAATGCTGTTTGTGTTTTATAAAATTTAGAAATTCATTATGTGCAAAGTTGATTTTATCAATCCATTTTTGAGCTTCAAATCTTTTATTGAATAGTTGACCAAAACTTGCAATCATTTCCAAATTGTTTTCAATAGTTACAATATCAGTAACCCAAACCGCACAAATTTTGGATAATGCAGCCACAATTTCTTTCGTGTTTTCTTCTTTATTGGCAATTATAATATCGGGTTGAAGTGCCTTGATTTTTTCAAAATTTACTTTTTTTGTACCTCCGATTATCATTTTTGCACTTTTTAAATGAAACGGATGAATACAAAATTTTGTGATTCCTACAATACTTTGTTCCAAACCCAAATCGTATAATAATTCAGTTTGAGATGGGACTAACGAAATTATTCGTGAAGGAGGATTTAGAAAAGTAAATTGCTTCCCTAGTTGATCTGTTAACGTTTTTGGATTCAATTTGAAAGGTGCTTTTTCAAAATTAGTTCCATTTCGCTTTGAATTTTATGTGCTTCATTTCGAGCATCATTCGCAAAATCAGTTCCGTCAGAAGCATAAATAATACTTCGAGAAGAATTTATCAATAATCCAATATTTTTACTTAAACCCTGTTTGCAAACTTCATTTAAATCGCCACCTTGAGCACCAATTCCTGGGACTAACAGAAAACTTTCGGGAACAAGTTGTCTAATTTTTGAAAAGTAAGATCCTTTTGTAGCACCAACCACATACATTAAGTTCTGCGCATTTTTCCATGTTTGAGATGTTTTAATAACCGTTTGATACAATTGATTTTTATCAGAATTTTTAGTTTGGAAATCGGTGGAACCTTCGTTAGAAGTTAGTGCTAAAAGTATGGTTATTTTGTTTTCAAAAGCTAAAAATGGTTCTACTGAATCTTTTCCCATATAAGGTGCAACAGTAACCGAATCAAAACTTAAATCTTCAAAAAAAGCTTTTGCATACATGGCAGAAGTGTTTCCAATATCGCCACGTTTTGCATCGGCAATTGTAAATTGTTCAGGATAATTATTATTAAGATAGGATATGGTTTTTTGGAGTGCTTGCCAACCTTTTATTCCTTGAGCTTCGTAGAATGCGGTATTTGGTTTATAAGCAACACAAAGATGATGTGTTGCATCGATAATGGCTTTATTAAACTCAAATATTGAATCGTCATGTTGCAACAAATGTTTTGGGATTTTGCCTAAATCGACATCGAGACCTATGCAGAGAAACGATTTTTTTTTAAGAATTTGCCGGGTTAATTCTGTGGTTGTCAAAACTAGTTTGTTTTACAAATTGTTGTTAAGCAAAGTTAGTAATGAATTTTTACTTTTGATTGCTTTTTTGATCGAAGTTCAATACAAATTATCGTTAGCCCTGATTGAATGGAATCTCGTTTTTTAGAACGAGATGAAATGAAAGCAGGAAAATGGTTTGTTATTAAAGCCCAAGCGATTTCGCTCCAAAAAAATTAAACCATTTTTTTAAGTGCTTTTAACGCATTTGAAATGTGATTAGCAGGCATCATGCTGTCAAAAATCAATTGGATGATTCCATTTTTATCAGCAATGTAGGTAACTCTTCCGGGCAAAAGTCCAAAAAGTGCTGTGGGTACACCAAAAAGTTTACTCACTTTTTTAGCGCTGTCAGATAATAATATGAAGGGAAGTTTGTTTTTACTAGAAAATTTACTGTGTGATACAACCGAATCACTGCTGATACCGATAACTTCGGCTCCTAAATCTTTAAAATCTTGGTATTGATCTCGAAAACTACAGGCTTGAGCAGTGCAACCTGCAGTGTCATCTTTGGGATAAAAATAAATAACAACTGGGATTTTCCCAACGATTGTAGTGCTGTCAAATTCGTTTCCCAAAGTATCAACCAATTTAAAATTTGGGATTTTATCGCCTTTTTTAAGTGCCATTATTCGCCTTTATAAGTTACAAAATTGCGTGGGGTTTCGTATAAAACTACTTCTAAATCTAGTTCGGGTTTGATTCGTTTTCTTATTTTATTCCAAATAATTACTACTATATTCTCTGCAGTAGGATTCAAATCTTGAAATTCAGGAACATCAAGATTCAGATTTTTATGGTCAAATTTGTCTTCCACTTCTTCCTTAATAATATCTGAAAGAAATTTTACATCCATAACATAACCTGTTTCCTTATCGATTTCGCCTGTTGCACTAACAATAAGTTCGTAATTGTGCCCATGAAAATTTGGATTATTGCATTTACCAAAAATGGCGTTGTTTTGCTCCATCGACCAATCTTTTCTATACAATCGGTGGGCGGAATTGAAATGAGCTTTTCTTGAAATTGTTACACGCATGTACTATAATTTATGATGTTGAGTTTGTTATAATTTATGATCTTCAAGATAATGATAAAATTCGTCAAAGATAATTTTAAACCAAACTGTGTAAATATCTGGGTTAATTTCCATATCATTTTTCACAGCTTCTATTGGCATCCATTTCCAACGTTCCACTTCGTCTGGATTTATTTTGGGATTATCATTGTAATATCCAATCATTACATGATCTAATTCATGTTCCGTTAATCCATTATCAAATGGTGCTTTATAAATAAAATGAAATAATTCTTTTAATGGCGATTCAAATCCCATTTCCTCACGCAGTCGTCGTGTTCCCGCTTCAATATTAGTTTCACCATTGCGCTGATGACTGCAACATGTATTAGTCCATAATAAAGGAGAATGGTATTTATGATGAGCACGTTGTTGCAACATAATTTCGTTATTTTTGTTTAAAATAAAAACCGAAAATGCTCTGTGCAAAACAGCTTTTTCATGGGCTTCAAGCTTTGGCATTAGCCCAATTTGTTCATCATTAGGATTCACTAAAATAACTTCTTCTTCCTGCATATTTAAAATTTACGACACAAAAATACAAAAAAAGAAAGGATTAAAATATGATTTTTTTGATTGTGAAAAGTTTAACTTTTGTTGAATTTAAGGCATTTGCTATTTAAAAATTGAAACTTTTAAGGTCATTAGACTTCAAATTTTTAAAGTTTTTACTACTTTTGACAAACGTTTTTAAAAAATGCTGTTCAAACATCCTGAAATTCTATTTTTCCTTTTTTTATTGATAATTCCAATATTGGTGCATCTTTTTCAATTACGAAAATTTAAAACCGAATATTTTACCAATGTCAAGTTTTTAAAAGAACTTTCTATTCAAACACGAAAAAGTTCTAAACTCAAAAAATACTTATTACTTGCCACCCGATTATTACTGCTTACATTTTTGATTTTTGCATTTGCGCAACCTTTTTTTAAGGCAAAAGACAGTAAAAATGCTTCTAACGAATTGTACATAATTTTAGATAATTCGTTTAGTATGCAAGCAAAAGGCAAAAAAGGTGAATTGTTGAAAAGAGCAGTTCAAGACTTGCTGGAACACACACCAGAAAATGCAAATTTTTCACTTATAACCTGTTCTGACAATTTTTGGAATACCGATATCAAGTCCATTCAAAAAGAAATTCAAAATTTAAAATACAGTGCAACTCCTTTTAAGTTAGATCAACTTTTAGGAAAAATTAAGTCGCATAAAACAGCTTTTAATAAAGATATCGTTGTAATTACTGATGCAGTTGGATTGCAACCCAATCAAATAAAAAATACGAAAGAAACTGAAAATCTATATTTCGTGTTATCCAAAGCTGAAAAACAAGATAATATTGCTATCGATAGCGTTTTTATAAGTCAAACACTAGATAATTTTTATGAAATTGGTATCAAACTTGATGCTTTTGGATCAGATTTTAAAGATATTCCCATTGCATTATACAATAATAAAAAGTTGATTGCCAAAACAATTGTCAATTTTGAAGCAAAAACCAAAACAGTAAAATTTACAATTCCTAAAGAAGATTTTCATGGGTATGCTTCTATTGTAGATAATGGATTAGAATATGACAATTCATATTATTTTAGTATTTCAAAACCAGAAAAAAGTAGCGTAATAAGTATTGGAGATTCAGAAAAAAGTAATTTTCTTTCAAGAATTTATACCGAAAAAGATTTTAACTATATAAACTATAGTTTAGAGAGTTTAGATTACAATACAATAGAAAAACAAGATGCCATTGTTCTAAACGAATTAATTGATATTCCACAAGCACTGCAAACTACTCTCAAATCATTTGTAGAAAAAGGTGGAAGCGTAATTTTAATTCCTAATGCTGAAAGTTCACTATCAAATTTGAATTTATTTTTAAATAACTATGGTGGAATTCAGTTTAAATCTCTTGAAAATTCTGAAAAAATAATTACTAAAATCAATTTTAGTCATCCACTTTTTGGTAATGTCTTTGAGAAAAAATTTGATAATTTTCAATATCCAAATACTAAAAAATCGTTCGCTTTTTCATCAACAGTCCCATTAATAATGGGATTTAGCGATCAAACACCATTTTTATCAGCAATTCAAAATAGTATTGGATCTGTGTATGTTTTTGCATCACCATTAAATAAAATAAACAGCAATTTTATCAATTCGCCAATAGTGGTTCCCGTTTTTTATAATATGGCACAAAATATCCAAAAATCGGGCGTCAATGCTATGATTATAGATGATTCTAAACCCTTTATTGTAGAAACATTATTAAGTAAAGATGAAATTGTAACAGTAAAAAATGACAATGAAAGCTTTATTCCAGTGCAACAAATTTTAAATAACAAAGTAAAACTTAACTTTAATGATAATCCCAAAGAAGCTGGAAATTTTGGAGTTTACACTAGTAATAAATCAGTTGAAAACATCAGTTTTAATTACAATAGATCAGAAAGTAATTTATCAAACGCAAATCCTGATGCTATAGGCGATTACAAGGAATTAAATTCTGTAGATTCTATTTTTGACACTTTAAATGCCAACCGAAGCGATAATCAATTATGGAAATGGTTTGTCATTTTTACCTTACTTTTTGTAATATTTGAGGTTATTATCCAAAAATTCGTTAAATAATTTTATCATGAAAATAATAATCAAAGAAGCTAAAATTATAGATGCAAAAAGTCCATTTCACAATCAAATATGCGATGTGAAAATAAATGGAACCGTCATCGAAGAAATAGGAAAAAATTGTGCCTTATCTGACGAATATAAAGAAATAAAAATTCCAAATTTACATATTTCACAAGGTTGGTTTGATACCAGTGTTTCATTTGGTGAACCCGGATTTGAAGAACGCGAAACCATTTTACAAGGATTGGAAGTTGCATCCAAAAGCGGATTTACAGGAATTGCACTGCAACCCAATTCCTTTCCTATTATTGATAATCAATCGCAAATTCACTTTGTAAAACAAAAAGCAAAAAATCAAGCTACTGATTTATTTCCGATTGGTGCTTTTACTAAAAACAGTGAAGGAACAGATTTAGCAGAATTATTTGACATGAAAAATGCTGGTGCAATAGCTTTTGGAGATTATCAAAAAAATTGTTCCAATGCCAACTTATTAAAAATTGGTTTGCAATATGTACAAGATTTCAACGGATTGTTAATTGCTTTTTGTCAAGATGAAAAAATTAAAGGATCGGGAGTTGCAAACGAAGGAATTGTTTCTACACAAATGGGTTTAAAAGGAATTCCTACTCTTGCAGAAGAATTAATTGTAGCTCGAAATTTATTTTTACTGGAATATACTGGTGGAAAACTTCATATTCCTACTATATCATCAGCTAAATCATTAAATTTAATTAAAGAAGCAAAATCGAAAGGTTTGAATGTTAGCTGTAGTGTTGCCGTACATAATTTGGTTTTTACAGACGAAAAACTTTCTGAGTTTGACACACGCTACAAAGTTTTACCGCCATTGCAAAATGATTTTAACAGAAAAGCACTGATAGATGGAGTGTTAAACAATACTATTGATATTATAACTTCAGATCACAATCCGCTAGATATTGAACATAAAAAAATGGAATTTGATTTGGCAAATTATGGAACTATTGGTCTTGAAAGTGCGTTTGGAGCGTTACTTGGAGTTTTACCACTTGAAATAGTTATTGAAAAACTAACTTTAGGCAGAACATTATTTAACATAGAATCATCAGAAATAAATATAGGTAAAAAAGCCAATATTACTTTATTTACAACAGATTCTGAATGGAATTTCACATCAGAAAACATAGTATCAAAATCAAAAAACAGCGCTTTTTTAGGAGCAAAAATGAAAGGGAAAGCAATTGGAATTTACAATAATGGAAAATTAATTCTAAATTAATGGATAAGGAAATTATAAATCAAGGAAAATCGATTGCGATTACGAGTTATATCTTAATTGTTGGAGTATTAATTGCAGTTTCAATGAATTCAGAAAAGAAAAATCCGTTTGCTAGTTTTCACATCCGTCAAGGATTAGGATTGACAGTAACATTTATTATACTAGGGGTTTCGATTAGTTATTTTGAAAGTATCATGATTGCCGCACCGATGTGGATTTTTATTTCGGTTTTAACAATTTATGGAATATTTACTGCTGCTAAAGGCGAAATTACACCACTTCCGTTAGTTGGAAAACTATATCAAAACTGGTTTAAAAGTATTTAAAAAAACATTAAAATGAGTCTATTTTATTTAGTTCGAGAGCCAAAAGTAAAACTCGATAAAAATCCGTTGTTACTTTTATTGCATGGTTACGGGAGCAATGAAGCCGATTTATTTTCGTTTGCTACTGAGTTGCCCGAAAATTATTATGTAATTTCTGTTCGAGCTCCATTTGATTTACAATATAAAAGCTATGCGTGGTATTCCATAAATTTTGATGCAGACGAAAATAAATTTTCCGATATTCCACAGGCACAAACTTCCCGAGATTTGATTGCTAATTTTATTGACGAAATAGTTGTAAAATATCCTATCAACAAGCAAGATGTTACACTAATTGGGTTTAGCCAAGGTTGTATTTTAAGTTATGCTGTGGGAGTTTCCTATCCTGAAAAAGTAAAGCGTATTGTTGCTATGAGTGGCTATTTTAATGATAAAATTGCAACAGAGAATTATCAGAATAATGATTTTTCAAATCTTAAAATTTTTGCTTCTCATGGATCTGTAGATGAAGTTGTACCAGTAAAATGGGCACGAAAAGCACAACCTACTTTATCTAAGTTGGGCATAGAAATTATTTACCAAGAATATCCAATGGGTCATGGAATTTCACCTCAAAATTTCTTTGATTTTAAAAAATGGCTGGATTCATCAAATTAACTTTTTTGAAAAACATTCTTAAAAGCGCCAGAGAAAGCAAAGGTTTAACAACCAGAGAATTATCAATAATGGCTGGAATTGATCCTGCACTGATTAATAAATTTGAAAATGGAAAACGAATTCCTACTGAAATTCAAATTGAAAACTTATCTACAATTTTAGAAATCGAACTGTCAAAACTAAAAATTGCACGTTACAAAGAATTACTTAATGCAAACTTTGATTTTGATACTCATTTAATTCAAGCTATTTCAGAAATACTATCTGAAAAAGGCATAAACCTTACAAATGACGTTATTAAAGAAACTAAATTAGCGAATATTCTTGATGAAATTGAAGTTCTCAAAAATAAATTATCAAACTTATAATTATTTTTTTAAGATTTTTTTGGTTGCAATTCCATCTTGATTTTCAATTTTTAACAAATAAATTCCGGAAGCTAAATTTGATGAATCAAAAGAATTATTTGAATTAAATTCTGAAATTGAAACGATTTTTCCCAGTGAATCATAAACAGTAACTTTTCCATTATTTAAACCTGTAATTGTGAAAAAATCATCGATAGGATTTGGAAAAATCTGAATAGCATCTTGATTGAATTTTGAATTTGCTAAGGCGCAGTTTGGAACATTGCCAGCAACCGATGAAAAAACACCATTAGTGACCGACCAGTTTTCCCAGCTTCCACCTGATCCATTTGCCGATTGCCAATTAGTAACATCAAAATAATTAGCACCATTCATAGTTCCTGGAACCTTGTAAACTTTTAGTGCTTCGCCACCAAAATTCCATGTCAAAGTTTGACCCGACTGACAATTTTCTACTGGATTTAGATTGGTACAGTTAGTTTGAATAAAATAGGCAAACTCTTGATAATTTGGATAATCGCCATATACATGAGCCAATCCGTCATTCCCAATACAAACCGCAACATATTCATTACAAGCGATTCCTTTGGGGATAATTGCAAAATCAGTTTTTAATCGAGCCATGAACGCAACTTGTCTTCCTTTTCTATCGGGATTATCATAATGAGTGTCTGTAATTACATCTGACATAAAAGGTATTGACAAAAAATCGTTGTGTCCCAAAGTTGCCAAATTATTGTAAGGATTTGCAAGCGCTTGCGCCGAAGTTATAGATCCGTTTTGAGCCATAAAATAATTATTTCCTAAAATTGCCATTCCAGCACTTGTCCCACCAATTGGTGCATGTTTTGTAGTTACATGAGCATTTATTAAATCTTCCAGTGCATTGTTTTTAAAATAGGATATATAATCGTACTGATTTCCACCAGCAAACCATATCATCTCTGCATTAGCAACTTTATTCAAAACATAAGGATTAGTAGCACCAGCAACAGAAGTAATTACAATAGTTTCGACAGAATTTACAGGAATTCCAAGAGTGGAATACATATAATCATTATATCCATTACTTCCTGTTGATCGAAGCACTACCACATCACCACCATTTGCTTTTTGCAATAACCATTTCATGGCATTATCATTTTCAGTTGCACCACCCATCATGCAAACGCCAAATTCTGGATTGGTAGTAATATTGGTTGTATTTCCTGTAAAATAACTAGTATATCCTTGAGAAAATGCTATTATTGGAAACCAAATTAAGAGTATAATTTTTTTCATAAGATATAATTTACAGTTGCAATGTTGTTTAATTTTTATTTTCTAAAAGTGGTACAAATTTAAAATCGCCAAACTCATGTTTTTCAAATTGCGTTTCATTTTTGCGAATTAAAAGTGTCATAATTTGATTTTTTTCTCCCACCGGAATTACAAGTTTACCTCCTATTTTTAGTTGAGCCATCAAAGGTTTTGGTATTACTGGAGCTCCAGCAGTGACAATTATACTATCAAAAGGCGCATGATTTGGTAAGCCTTTATATCCATCTCCAAAAGATAAATGTTTGGGTCTTATGCCTAATTTTGGTAACAATAACGATGTTGCTTTAAATAATTCATTTTGTCGTTCTATGGAGTAAACTTTTGCTCCAAGCATGTACAACACAGCGGTTTGATAACCACTTCCAGTTCCAATTTCAAGTATTTTATCTTCTTTTTTTATTTGTAATAATTGGGTTTGAAACGCCACAGTGTAGGGTTGTGAAATAGTTTGCCCTGCTCCTATTGGGAACGCTTTATCTTGATAAGCAAAATCTTCAAAACTTGAATTCAAAAATAAATGTCTTGGTATTTTTTTAATCACTTCCAATACATTTTTATCTAAAATTCCCTTTTCCTCCAATACTTTTGCGAGCTGATTTCGCAATCCTTGATGCTTGTTTGTATCTTTCAAATTTGTAAGCAATTTATTTAGTAAATTAACATTAAAATTATCAAAATTCAAATTCAAATTTCATAAAATTTTTAAACTATAAACAAAAAGTGTACTTTTGATAAAATTTAATTTTATGCTAAAAGTTGGTGTTTTAGGTGCTGGTCATCTTGGTAAAATACATTTACGATTACTTAATCAATCTGAAAAATATGAATTAGTTGGTTTTTATGATGAAAATCATGAAAATGGAGCTAAAATTGAAGCTGAATTTGGTTATAAACAATTTGATACTATTGCCAAACTACTTCATGCAGTAGATGTTATCGATATTGTAACGCCAACATTATCCCATTACAAATGTGCTAAAGTAGCAATCAAATCTGGGAAACATGTTTTTATCGAGAAACCAATTTCGACTACTGTTGCCGAAGCAGAAGAAATCATAAATTTAGCGAAAAAATATAATATTAAAGGGCAAGTAGGCCACGTAGAGCGGTTTAATCCAGCATTCACAGCGGTTAAAAATATGATTGAAAACCCTATGTTTATTGAAACCCATCGTCTGGCAGAATTTAATCCTCGAGGTACAGACGTTCCTGTAGTTTTAGATTTGATGATACATGATATAGATGCCATTTTAAGTGTCGTAAAGTCCAAAGTAAAAGCGGTTCATGCAAGTGGTGTTTCGGTTTTAAGTCAGTCTCCCGATATTGCAAATGCTCGAATTGAATTTGAAAATGGTTGTGTGGCTAATGTTACATCGAGTAGAATTTCGATGAAAAATATGAGAAAATCTCGATTTTTTCAAAAGGATGCCTACATCTCCGTTGACTATTTAGATAAAGTTTGTGAAGTAGTAAAAATGAAAGAAGCGCCAGAAGTTCCTGGTGATTTTGACATGATTTTACAAAATGCAGAAGGCGAACGAAAACAAATTTATTTTGCAAATCCAGAGGTAAACCATAATAATGCTATTTTAGATGAACTCGAAAGTTTTGCTGATGCTATAAATAATGATTCCACTCCAATTGTAACCTTAGAAGATGGGACGGAAGCATTGCGCGTTGCTTATATGATTATTGAAAGTATGAATCAGATATAAGTAGAATTCTACAAAAAATTAAATAAAAAAATATGGACTTTTCAGCAAAAATGCTTCGTGACGATGCCTTAAAGGGGAAAACAATTGTGGTAACAGGTGGCGGTAGTGGTTTGGGAAAAGCAATGACAAGCTATTTTTTAGAACTTGGTGCAAATGTAGTAATCACATCAAGAGATTTAGAAAAACTACAAAAAACAGCATCTGAATTGAATTCGGAAAATAGTGGCAAATGTTTAGCGTTACAATGTGATGTTCGACACTACGACCAAGTTGAAAAAATGCTTAATGACGTTATTTCTGCTTTTGGAAAAGTGGACGTTTTACTTAATAATGCTGCAGGAAATTTTATTTCACCTACCGAACGTTTATCGGCAAATGCATTTGATACTATTATAGATATTGTATTAAAAGGTTCTAAAAATTGTACTCTTGCTTTTGGAAAACATTGGATTGACGAAAAACAAGAATCGGCTGTAGTTTTAAATATTGTTACAACTTATGCTTGGACAGGTTCAGGATATGTGGTGCCAAGTGCAACTGCAAAGGCTGGTGTGCTTGCAATGACCAGAAGTTTAGCAGTAGAATGGGCAAAATATGGCATCCGGATGAATGCAATTGCGCCAGGACCATTTCCTACTAAAGGTGCTTGGGAACGATTATTACCTGGGGATTTAGCATCAAAATTTGATATGACAAAAAAAGTACCATTGCGACGCGTTGGAAATCATCAAGAACTCGCCAATTTAGCAGCGTATTTAGTGTCAGATTTTTCAGGTTATATAAATGGTGAAGTAGTAACCATAGATGGTGGCGAATGGTTGCAAGGTGCGGGCGAATTTAATATGCTCGAACAAATTCCGCAAGAAATGTGGAATCAATTAGAGGCAATGATAAAAAACAAGGGAAGCAAATAATGTTTCTTTTTTACAGTCAACGAAAGCAGTCTCATAATAAAATATGAGGCTGTTTTTTTTGGTTAATTATAGATTTTTTTTTGATTTTCAAAAAGGGAGAATGTAGTAAAATTTTCATTTTTGAAAAAATATACTTTTAAAATATAGTACAATAGGAATTCATTTTTACTTTAAATCTACTTTTTATTTCTTACTAGCAAAATAGTGTAACATGATAATTTTGTTTGTGCAAAACAACAATTGGTATAATTAATGAACCGTTGTTAAGGTTTTGTAAGTAATTATCTATCCTTGAATGTTTTAATTATAATACTAATTACACTTTTGCGCAAGCTCGGTACGATAAAGAAATTATAACATCTTATACATAATATTTCTGTTTTGTTTGGCATCAAAATAACCGAGAAAATTTAAACTTCTGACAATCTGATTTACAAAACAAAAAATCAACAATATCGCTTCAATGTATATCAGTGTGTGCTACTATGATATTAAAAAGCTCCCAAACTTTCGTGAATATCACTAATTACTAATATTGTTTTATTTAAAATTAAAAATCGATTTCAATTAATTTAAATTTTAACATTTTTTACACTTTTAACATATCCGCAACTACTTTTAACGTATCCGCAAATACTATTAAAGAGTCCGCAACTACTATTAACAAGTCCGCAAGTACTATTAATGAATCCGCAAGTACTATTAATAAATCCGCAACTACTATTAACAAGTCCGCAACTACTTTTAACGAGTCCGCAAGTACTATTAACAAGTCCGCAAGTACTATTAACAAGTCCGCAAGTACTATTAACGAGTCCGCAAGTACTATTAACGAGTCCGCAAGTACTATTAACGAGTCCGCAAGTACTATTAACGTATCCACAACTACACTCTTAGTGTCTTGTACTGCCGATGAAATACAAGTGCAACCAACACCTAAAGTTTCAAAAGAGGTTAATTTTCGTGTTACAGACACTATTTTGAGTGTTCCAACTACGA
>JACMPO010000043.1 GCA_014377455.1 Flavobacterium sp. | reverse complement strand
GGACAGTGATAGAATTGCTGAAATAGATACCATCATACTCAAAATGGCTATTTGTGAGTTCTTGAAATTCCCATCGATTCCTGTTAAAGTAACTCTTAATGAATATTTAGAGGTTGCCAAAGAATATTCTACTCCAAAAAGTAGTATTTTTATCAACGGAATTTTAGACAATTTAGTAAAAGAGCTTCAAACCAACAAAAGAATTATAAAGGCCGGTCGTGGTTTAATGTAATAATTAACAAATAAAAAGAGAATTAAAATTATGGAACAATTAACGCAATTTGCACCGTTTATATTAATGTTTGTGGTGATCTATTTCTTTATGATCAGACCACAGCAAAAAAGAGCAAAAAACGAAAAAGAATTTGAAAGTACCTTGAAAGTAGGTGATAAAATCATAACCAAAAGTGGTCTTCACGGAAAAGTTTCTGAGCTTGCGGACACAACTGTTATTGTTGAAACCATGTCAGGAAAATTAAAAATGGAACGCTCTGCTATCTCTATGGAAATGAGTGCCGTTTTGAATAAAAAATAATTCTCGTTTTCATGAATTAAAAAAATCCCAATCTAATTGGACAGCCCCCAAAAAGTTATACACTATTTGGGGGCATTTTTATGGAAAGAAAAGTCAAGCGTGCCAATGCGTTTAAGCTTGAATGTTTAAAATTGGTATTGGAAAAGCAATATTCTTGCAAACATGTTTCTATTGAAAAGGGTTTAGAAAGATCAAACCTTCATAAATGGACTGGGTTTTATAAAGAATAATGAACCATTGTTTTGTAGCGTAGAAAGAATCAAAGTTATTCGTTAGATTTTAAATTACTCGTACGAAAAGCCATTGACAAAGACTCATTGTCTCTGAGAACCGCAAGTATTAAGTTTAATATCCCTGATACATGTATTATTGCTAAATGGAAGAAAGATTTGGCTAATTTTCGTATAGTAGCCTTACAACCATAAACCAGTGGCAGACCGAAAACTATTTATAACAATAAACGAAAAAAGCGAAGATCGGACAAACCAGTTACGAGAGCAGAAGAAATTTTTTTAGAGATTAAAGCACTGCTTTGTAATAACGAATTGCTAAAAAAGTTCTTAGCCTTAATTCAAGCAGAAGAGAAAGTCAGAAAGCGCAAGCCATAATGGAGTTAAGACATAAATTTATATTGAATTTACTTTTAAATCAAACCAAGCTGTTATTGAAAACTGCTTTGGAATATTAAAATCAAAATTGTTTTAAATACAAAAATTTGCAAGTTTAAATGAACTAAAACGGGAAATTAAAAAAATACAAACTATTTCAATAACGTAAGAATTAAGTCAAATATAAACAAAATGAGCCCGATACAATATCGAGCTCACTATTATCAAAATTACTTATAAATTTGTCCAAATAGTTAGAGGCGGTCCATACATTTTGGGATTTTTAAATTTTATAATACCTATAATTTTTTTAGACTATTTGACATCCATTAATTCTACGTCAAAAATCAAAGTGGCATTTGGTGGAATTGCTCCTCCTGCACCACGAGATCCATATCCTAAATCGGATGGAATCACAAAACGTGCTTTGTCACCTACACGCAACAACGCGATTCCTTCATCCCAACCTTCAATAACCTGACCTTGACCCAATTTGAATTCGATTGGTTTTTTTCTTGGATAAGAAGAATCAAAAACTTTT
>JACMPO010000242.1 GCA_014377455.1 Flavobacterium sp. | reverse complement strand
TTGATCAATTGAAAAAACGTTTTTTAAACAATGGTGGCGGAACTACTAATCCGTAATTAAATTAAAGCTTCAAAGTGGTTTTTGTGCGATAAACAAAAGTATTCTAAATTTTTAATATAGCATAAAGACCACCTTTTGAGGCGATAAAAGCAACCAAAGTAAGTATAAAGACTACCATGGGTAGCTGTAAAACTAACTAAAGTTAGTATAAAGACTACCATAGGTGGCTTTTAAAACCACCATTAGTAAGTATAAAGACTACCATGGGTAGCTATAAAACTAACTAAAGTTAGTATAAGGACTACCAAAGGCGGCTTTTAAAACTACCATGAGTAGCTATAAAACTAACTAAAGTTAGTATAAAGAGTACCTTGTGACGTGAAGCAAATAATATTCCTGCTTTTTTATTTGATTAACACTAAAATAAATGATCAATCGCACTAAAAAATACAAAGAAGACAAAACAAACCCTTATCCACACGTAGGGCAATTGTTCATCAAGCATGTAAAAGAAAACAACATCAATCGCGCGGCGCTGAGCAGGAAAATGGCAGTTTCTAAAGGGGTTATGAACAACTATCACAAAAGAAAGTCTATGCAAATGGGTATTATTTGGAATCTGAGCATTGCGCTCAACCACAATTTTGTAGCCCAGATTGCCGAGCAAATGCCCGTCGATTTTGAAACCAAAAAAGAAACAGCATTAAAAAATGAAATTGTAGCCTTGAAAGACCAAATTGAAAAATTGGAAATTGAATTGGAAGTTTATAAAAGGATTACGAATTCAAAATAGTAAAAACAGGGATGTCGAAAACTGGGAGAGTAGGTAAATTATAAAAATACAATTCATGCAAATACAAATAAATCTTAATAAAGCCTTGCGAAAGGATTTGTGAGGTTGCGTGAATAGAAGAAAGAACGATTTGAGGATTTTTTTAATATATTTGAAGGAATTAATAAAGAAAAACAGAACATTTGCGAACACACCAAAATCGGGGAAGTATTTCGCTACTTTGTATGTATATACAAATTAGAGGTAAATGTACCGGAAAACCAGAAATTTAGTAATATTAAAAAATAAATATGGAAAGAATTACGAAACAAGAACAAATCCAAAACATAGAAAAGGAAACTGATTTGCACGATATTTTAATGGATTTATTACCAAAAATGGGTTATTCTGATGTTACTTTGACACACGAAAGAGGTAATAATCCAGAAATGGGAAAAGATATTGTGGCTTCAATTACTGATATTATAGAAAATAAAAAAGAATGGACCTCATTTGTTATAAAAAAAGGAGACATCAGAGGTACATCTGTTGGAACACAAGAAATTAAAGCACAAGTTGAGGAGTGTTTCACTTTTCCTTGGAACTCTATATCTAAGGGGAAAGACAATAAAATTAGTAAAGTAAAGGTTGTAACAAGCGGAAAATACAATTCAGGTGCAGTTACAAAAATTCTTCAAGATAGTTTTTATAATAATCCTAACATAAGTCTATGGAGTTCAGTTGAAATTGTAGAATTTATTGACAAATATTATCCTCGTTATTGGTTAAAAGGAAATAAAACATACAAACATTACATCGAAATTTTTCAAGAAAAAAATAAAGAAGATGACTTTACAAAAGCATTAGGCATTAATGATACTAAAATTCAAAAAATTATTGATTTAGCGATTAAACCAAAGTTCTTGGATTTGCACATAAATGCTGAAGGAGAAACTCGAAGAAAACTTTATGACACTCACGAAGTTGGAAAACTCAATGAATGTGCGATTATAGTAGGAGAATCGGGTTCAGGAAAGTCTACCTTTTTCAAACAATTAGCAAATGAAATCATATTTGAGAATGCTTTAAGAAATGATTACGAATACTATCCTTTCATTTTAAAATTTTGTGACTTTCAAGATTGCGGTTTCGACGTAATAAAACTTTTAGAACAATATATCACTCAAGATGGCATAAAAGAGATAAACATAAATGTAGACGAAATTCTAGAAAAAAGAAACTTCGTTTTATTTATTGATGCACTAGATGAAATAGGTGATTCTGCACAAAAAGAAAAAGCTTTAGTGGCGATTCAAGACTTTCGAAATGAATATCCAGAAATTAAAATTTATTGTTCATCTAGGCCAGGAGATTCTTTAATAAGTAGTTGCCAAAAACAAAAATTTAAATATTTAGAGATTATTGGAGTTTCGATTCAAGAGGCTGAACAATTTATTGGAAGATACTTTAACGAAGAACAAATAAAATGTAAAAGATTATTGAAGTCGCTTCGCGACTCTCATATTCTTGACAAATTACCAAAAACTCCATTAACTTTAGCATTAATTACTGCAATTTTCGATGAAAGCGAAATGGAAATTCCTGCCACAATTTCAGATTTATACAAAAACTTTGTTGATTTGCTGTTAAATAAATCATTCAAAGACAGTACGTTAGATTTACTTAAAATTGGAATTCACAGAAGCGTATTGTCTTATCTTGGTGAATTTATGCATACAAACAGAAAAAGGCATATTGATAAAGATGAACTAATTAGAATTTTAACTGAATTCGCAAATAAACGAGGTCACAAATATGATGTAAACGAATTATTAATAGATTTAATTCAAAATATTGGACTTTTAATTGAAAATGATAGAGGAGAAATTGAATTTAAGCACTTATCATTTCAGGAATATTTTACTGCTTATCAGTTTTATAATCACAATATAAATGGAAAGAATAATTTTATTGAAAATTTCAATGATATTTGGTGGCAAAATGTAGCAATATTTTACGCAGGTATGACAAAAGATTCACCAGAATTAATTAAAGAAATTCTTGAAAAATCTGAACCTAAAAATTTTAATGAATACGTTGTAAATTTAAGTGGTATTGGATATTTAATGCAAGCACTATATAATACACCTATTGAATCAAGAATTGAAGGATTAAAAAGAAATGTACTAAACGCAAAAAAATCTGTTGAATTTTTAATAGAAACGAAAGAAAAAGAATACGAGATTTACAAGAATTTATTTAACACCAAATATGGTGTTTATAAAGTTATTTCATATTGGTACGAATTTCATCATACATCAATAACATTACAAGAACCACTAATTAAGTTATTTGAAGAATTATCTGAAAAAATCACAAATATAGAAACTACAAAGGAAGAAAGAAATGAAGCAGAATATTCTGCATATTTAGTTGCTTCAACTTTATCCGATATCAATGATTATGAATTTAAGTATTTAAAGGAATTAATAGCAATAACCGATAGTAAAAATTATTTCGTAATTGGTTTAATTGATTCAAATTTCAATCAGCATTACAAAAAATTAAGTAAAGAAAACAAACGAAGAAAAGAAGTTAAAAAATTCGAACAAAGATTACAGTTAATTGATAGAAAAAAAGTGAATGATAATGTGAATATAAGATTAATTGATGGGAAAAAAGTAATCCAAAAACCAAAGAGATAAAACAACCGCCCAGCTAACACGCGCTCTACTTGGCGAGTTGATTGTGGAAATAACTTTGCAACTCGAAAACCTCAAAAAAACAACCAAAAACATTAACCAAAAACCATGACCTTAAGCTGGAATGAAATTAAAGAAAGAGCCATTCGTTTTTCTAAAGAATGGGCAGATACGGCCAATGAAGAAGCGGATGCCAAACCCTTTTTAGATGCTTTCTTTGATGTCTTTGGTATTACCCGAAAAAAGATAGGCACGTTTGAACACCGTGTTAAAAAACTTTCTGATGCCGATGGTTATATTGACCTGCTTTGGAAAGGCACCATATTAGTTGAAATGAAAAGCCGAGGCAAAAACCTCGACAAAGCCTTTCAGCAAGCCATTGATTATACCCACGGATTAAAACAAAACGAACTCCCAAAATACATCTTGGTTTGCGATTTTAATG
>JACMPO010000042.1 GCA_014377455.1 Flavobacterium sp. | reverse complement strand
GCACCAGGACCAGAATATTATCAACAACAAGCCGATTATAAAATTGATGTTGAGCTCGATGATAAAAAAACAAAACTTTATGGTGTAGAGACAATTACTTACACTAATAATGCTAAAGAATCACTCGATTATCTTTGGATACAATTAGATCAAAATCAGCAATCTCGAAAATCGCTTTCACCACTCATAGAAAGTAATAAAACTGATCCAGCCATTCCTGCACAAAGTTTTTCTAGAAAATATTTGGAACCCGATTTTGACGGCGGTTTCAATATAGATTATTTAAAGGATATTGCGGGTAAGCCCATGAAATACAACATCAATCAAACTATGATGCGTGTTGAGTTACCTCAAGTTTTAAAACATGGCGAAAAAATTTCGTTTTCAATAAAGTGGAATTATTTAATCAATAATTATACGCTCGATGGAGGCAGATCAGGCTATGAGCATTTTGATAAAGACGGAAATAATTTGTATGTTTTGGCTCAATTTTACCCTCGAATGGCTGTTTATAATGATGTCGAAGGTTGGCAAAATATGCAATTTTGGGGTTCGGGAGAGTTTGCATTGCCATTTGGAAATTTTGAAGTAAATATTACAGTTCCTGCCGACCATATTTTAGAAGCCACCGGAGTATTACAAAATCGTAATGAGGTTTTTACACCAGCTCAACTTGCTCGATACGCTTTAGCCGAAAAATCATTTGATAATCCTGTAATAATTGTAACTCAGGCTGAGGCTGAAGCTAATGAAAAAGGATTTTCGACACAGAAAAAGACATGGAAATTTAAAGCGACTAACGTTCGCGATTTTGGAATTTCTACATCTAGAAAATTTATTTATGATGCTATGGCGGTAAAAACAGGAAATACCACAGCAATGGCAATTTCATTATATCCAAAAGAAGGAAATCCGTTATGGGAACAATATTCTACCAGAATGATTGCAAATACCTTAAAAAGTTACTCCAGCTATACTTTTGATTATCCTTACCCAAAAGCAATTTCGATTAATGCCAAAGATCAAGGAATGGAATATCCAATGATTTGTTGGAATTTTGGTCGTCCAGAAGCTGACGGAACATATACTGACGCAGTAAAATTTGGAATGTTAGGTGTAATTTGTCATGAAGTGGGGCACAATTATTTTCCAATGATTGTAAATTCTGATGAGCGCCAATGGACTTGGATGGATGAAGGAATCAACTCGTTTATGGAATATTTAGCCGAGTTAAAATTCGACCCAAATTTCCCAGTGCGTCGTGGTCCAGCGAAAAACATAGTTCCTTACATGAGTGGCGATCAAAAAGGTTTGGAACCTATCATGACCAATTCCGAAAGTATTCGACAATTTGGAAATAATGCTTACGGAAAACCTGCAACAGCGCTTAATATTCTTCGGGAAACCATTATGGGACATGAGTTATTTGATTATTCATTTAAAGTGTATGCCAACAGATGGAAATTCAAACATCCAACTCCAGAGGATTTCTTTAGAACCATGGAAGATGCTTCGGCAGTCGATTTAGATTGGTTTTGGAGAGGTTGGTTTTATTCGACGGATGCAAATGATATTGGAATTAAAGAAGTTAAAAAATATTTTGTAAGCAACGAACCATCAAAAGAAGTTACCGAGTTTTTAAAAACACGGCGTCGTCGCGATTCTAATCCTGGACCAATGGTATATATGATTGCCGATGGAAGTGAAGATTATAAACCAGAACTAAACAAGCCATTTAAAATTGCTGATTACAAATCACTTGACGAATATGTAAACTCTCATTTTTCTGCAGATGAAAAAGCAAAACTTACTGAACCAAAATATTTTTATCAGGTAACTTTTGACAAACCAGGAGCTTTAGTGATGCCTATTATTGTAGAACTAACCTATGACGACGGCACAACAGAAACTCAAAAATTTCCTGCTCAAATTTGGCGTTTGAATGATAAAGAAGTGAGTCGTACTTTTGCAACTCAAAAAGCGATTGTAAAAATAGTAATTGATCCTAAACTCGAAACAGCCGATATTGATGTTACTAATAATACATGGCCAAAAACTGAAGTTAAATCTAAATTTGATTAAGAATATAAGGTAGCGTTAAAATAAAATGGCACACAAATTTATAGTGTAACTTTGCAAAAATAAGATAATATGTTTGGTATAGGTGGTGGCGAATTAATATTCATAATTATAGTAGCATTGATGCTTTTCGGGACTGATAAAATCCCAGAAGTAGCACGAACAATTGCTAAAGTGGTGGCACAACTGAAAAATGCTTCTAACGATTTAAAAAGTGAAATTCAAAAAAGTGCTGACGAACACGGAATTAATGATACCGTGAAGCAAATCACAAGTAACTTTACCGACGAAGTTGATAAAGTTAAAAACAGTGTAATCGAAAATCACGGGGATGAAATTTCAAATCTTGACAAGGATAACGAAATTTCAAAACCAATAGACGAATTAAAACAAAATTTAGACGATGTAATAGGTCCTATTAAAAGACAATTGTAATGTTAGATAAAATAATTGCACTCGACAAACGCTTGCTTATTTTTTTAAACACACTCGGTTCAGAAAAATGGGATGGCTTGTGGTTAATCATTACAAAACAAATTTATTGGTTACCTTTTTTTATTTTCTTAGGTTATTTACTTTACAAAAAAACTACTAAAAAAAACTTTTATATTTTAGTATTATTTATCGCCACAATTCTCTTAATCTGTAATACTTCGGTCGAATTTTTTAAAGTAACCTTCCACCGTTTACGTCCATGTAACGATCCAAGTATTAAAAATTTAATTCGTGTTGTGCATCAATCAGACAGTTTTAGTTTTATTTCGGGACACGCAACAAACTCAATGGCAACCATGACGTTTTTATATTTTATACTAAAAAAACACTATAATTATGCCTTCCTTGTTTTTTTATATCCCTTAATTTTTGCTTACAGTCGCATTTAT
>JACMPO010000241.1 GCA_014377455.1 Flavobacterium sp. | reverse complement strand
GAATTTTTTGATTAAGGGAAAGATGTTTTCAACCGAAACATTAATTTTTCCTGTTGTCATAGTTATAATTTTTAAATTAGTTTGTTGTTTTCAGCATTTCAAATAAAATACCAAAATAGAAATTGTGACAAATTGGCGGGAATGGGTGGTGGGAGATTAAGGTGGGTGAAAATATTGTGCACAACTAATTGAGTTAGATTTACAGAATAGAACGGCTCCAGTATTTTTTTAAGAATTGTATGTTAAAACGGTTTTCCGCTTATCGTTATTCTTTCATTATTTTAGTATTCATTATTCCTTTTTCTGTATATAGCTTAAGTATATAATTTCCTGTTTTTAAAACACTTAAATCAATTTTATTTTCTGAAATCAAGTTTGAACTTAAAATTCTTCCTGCAATATCATAAACTTCAATTTTGAAAATTTTGTTTTCTGTTTTAAAACTTAAAAAATCTTTTACTGGATTTGGATAAGCTACAATATCATTGATAAAGTAATTTTCTTGGAAACCTAAAGTATTTTGAACTGTTGTTGTATAATTATTTGTAACTATTGGGAAATTATAATCAAAATAGATATTAGCTGAATTGCTAAATGTATCTCCAATTACTAAATTTGGTTTTGTTTTAATTTTAAACGAAACATATCCATCATTGTTTGCGTCATCAAATGGAAGATTTATGTTTTGAAAAATAAATTCAACTTTATTTGTATTTGAAATTCTTGTTTCAAAAGTATGACTTCCGCTTATAGTAATTAATGAATTGATATCAAATTTACTGCTATCAATAATATCTTTAACCACTATATTTTGTGCATTTGCTGTTCCATTATTTTCAAAACGGATCATGTAATGAACAAATTTTCCTATCATACTAGGAGTAATTGTTGTGCCTTGTAAGCAAGTTTTATCATTAGGATCGAAAGAATTAACTACAGTTTGATTTAAATTAGCTATATTATCTATTGGATCTTCATCTGTTAATCCAGATATCACAGCAGTATAATTAAGGATATCTCCGCTATTTACGGCTGGTGTTTCCATAGGAGAATTAAGGTTTAATGTTACTAGTATCTCTCTGCTTTCAAATGGTAATAAATTTATATAAGTCCAAGTTAAAGTATTAGTAACTTGGCTTGAAATTGTTGGGTTTGCAATAATAAAATCTAAAACATTATCGTTGAAAGATAAATTTATAGAACCAGTTTGCGTTGTTACTCCTTTATTTTTATAAATTATTTTATATATAACATCAAAACCTGGAATTGCTCTACTTAATGGGAGAATAGTAATTTCCAAATCATTATGATTTCCATTTTTTGTAATACAAAAATTTTGCAAAAAAGGACTTGAATTAGAAGGAAAAGATACAGTAACTGAAGCTGGACTTGAATTATAATAACTTGGATTATCAAATTTTGGGACAACAACATTTGAGCCAGCTAAAACAGGAAAAGAATAAGTTCCTGAAGTGCCAGCAATAAAATTTCCAATTGTAGAACCATTAGTTACTGAAAATTTCATATTTGGAATTAATAAATCATTACTATCACAACCATTTAAATTACCATCATACCTACTAGTTCCTTGTATTAGATAATAGGTGCCAGATGGATAAAATGTACAATAACTACCTACTGTGCAATTCGCATATCCATATTGATTAATTTTATTTTGAATCATAGTAAACTTTACTTCATCTGCACATATATATTGTAAATTTGGATTGCCCGAAAAATCTAAATCACCTCCGCCATATGTAAATTCGTTTACTTTTATAAATAAAGAAGTTAGTAAGTTATTATTACAAGACAAGCCATATAAACCGCTAAGACCATTTAAATCTAATGTAGTTATTAAATTATTGTTACAATTAATAGTAAATGTATTAGGTAAATTAAATAAAGTTAATGATGGTAATAAGTTATAGGAACAGTCTAAAGCATTTATAGTTTGCAAATTTGAAATCGATAATGATGTTAGTTGATTATGGGCTAACTGAATGATTCCAAGATTTGGTAAATTTGAAACATTGAATGTTGTTAAATTATTATAATTACACTTAAAATAAATTAGATTATTTAATCCTGTTAAGTCAATTGCTGTGATTTGATTATTAGAGCAATACAGGGTTTGTAGACTTAAATTTGTACTTACATTAACTGTTGTTATAAGATTATTTGAAAAATCTAAATCGTACAAATTAGGTAAGTTGTCTAAATTAAGTGTTTGTAATTGATTATTTAAACAGTATAACTGTGATAAGTTTGTCAAACCGCTTACATTTATTGTAGCTAGTTGATTATTGTTGCATTTAAAAGTTTGCAAATTAATTAAACCAGTAGTATTTATCGAGTTGATTAGATTGTAAGAGCAATCAAATTCTTGTAAATTAGATAGACCACTTGCATTTATATTTAATATTTGATTATTTGAACAATTAAGATTTTGCAAAAGCATCGAATTGTTAACTAAAAGAGATGTCATCAAATTATTAGAACAATTTACATTTTGCAGGTTGTTCAAATTAGATAAATTTAATGATAAAAGTTGATTTGATGAACAATTTATTATAGATATGCTTAAAAGAGAGGCGGTGTTTAGGATAGTAATTTGATTATTTGAACAATCCAACCAAAATAGAGAAGATAAACCATTTAAGTTTAAGGATGTTAGATTATTTATTTTACAATTCAAATTACTTAAGTTAGGAACTCCGCTTAAATCTAAATTTGTTAGGTTATTGTTTACACAACTAATCATATTAACCATTGGAAGATTAGATGTTATAATTGAATTTAATTTTGTCCCTCCAGAACTTGAATTATAATCACAATTTATTGAATTTAGATTAGGAAAATTTGATATATTTAAATTTATTAAATTGGTGTTTGAAATATTTAAACTATTTAAGAGAGGATTGTTAGCATAAGTAAGAGTATTTAAATTACTACAACTGTAAACACTAAGATTAGTTAATAAATTATTTGAAATATTTATACTTGATATAGTTGAGTTAAATAGTATTGTTAAATCTTGAATATTATTATAAGAAGCGTCGATACTTAATATAGAACTATTTAAAGTTAGATTAGTTAATAGATTATTATTGACAAATAAATAATTTAAAGAAGTAAAATTTTCTAAACCACTTAAATCAGAAATGTTTGAATTTGAAATATTTAAATAACTTGTTTGCAGAGCTTCTGTTATTTGAATTTCACCATCATTATTTGAATCAATTTTAAAATAATTACTAGACAAGTCTTTTGCAATTTGGTTTGATGAAGAAGCGCTTAATAATTTTGCTTTAAAATTTGCATCAAGAAAATTAATTGTTTGTGCTTTACAAAATGTAATAAAAAACAAAATGATGAGTAGGATTTTTGATCTCATTAAATGATTGGTTTTAGGTAAAAGTTTTTATTTTATTGTCAATAGTATTTGCAAACTAGTTTATAATACTCACAAACGTTCAATCCAAACCATTCCAAGTTGTCGATGAATCTTTTGTTTCGCTTTTATATTCCCTCCAAATATAGAAATAAATCTTTACAAATCCCTAAACACCATTGCTTGTGTTAAAATTTTCAATAACAATTATTAATGAGTTATTGTGAACGCTTGTTGATAATCCTCCAAACCCCATTGTTTTCCTCGCAATGGCATCTTACACTTAATCAATAGAGTCATACACACCAACAATTGGGTTTTACACTGCCGAAATGGCAGTTTACATTCAAACAATAGCACCTCACACTGCCTTAATGGCAGTTTACACTGCCTCAATGGCAGTTTGCATGCAAACAATAATCATTTACAACATCGCAATAGCATCATACACTAAAAAGATAAAATTTGGGTAAAAAACTTTAAAAATGGTTGATTAGATTAAAAATGCTATTACTGAAAAAACACATTTCGGCATCAGAAATACGTTTAGCAAATTGTAAACATCAATACTTGTCTAAACAAAAATGAGGTGCGGTGCAGAAAAAAAAACCATTGCCATTTTATTTCCCAACTTTAAACAAAAAAGCTTTGTCTTCTTGGCTCAAACTGTCATGGCCCGATTGACTAATTTTATCTAAAATTTCATCAATCTGTTGTTGGTTTTTGTCTTTGGTCACAATCTTTGAAGCCGTTTTAGGAGTGGTTGTGCAATAAATATTGGTAATCGAAAGGCTTTTTATTTATCATCGTAATGAAATCTACATTGAATGATTGTGCATTTTTGGTCAATTCTTTTAGTACCACTTATGGTATAGACCAAACGGTGTTCTCCCGTGATTCTTCTTGACCAAAATCCTTTTAAACCAAATTTTAAAGGTTCGGGTTTGCCAATTCCTTTAAATGGTTCCTGTCTTATATGCTTAATTAATTCTTTTATTTTTTTTACAACATCTTCATCATTCTCTAGCCAATAATTGAAATCTTCCCAACCGTGAGCAGTAAATTCAACGTTCATCTTAATCTAAATTAAATGCAACAGTTTTCCCTTGAGAAATTTGATCAATTGATTCTTGAATTCTTGTTTGATTCTTTTTTGTTGATAAAAGATGTTCCGTTTCTTTTAAAGCATTGTATTCTTGAATGGACATAATCACAACTGCTTCATTTTCTTTATTTCTAGGAACAATAATCACCTCCATAGATTTAGAAACGTAATCAAAATATTCTTTCATTCCATTTCTTAAGGTGGTAATAGTAACTGCTTTCATAAGATTTAATTTTTTCAAATGTACTAAAAAATGTACATTACGTTGTACAATTTGGTTATAAATTTTTCTGTGTTTTTCGGACGACTATCTACAAATTATTTAAATGAGAAATAATCATTCGCATTTACCAAAAAAAATAATCTATGACTTCGTCAGTTCGAGTGTTTGCTTTAAAAATGCGATAGCTTTTTTTTAAGCAAATATATCGAAAACGCAATAATTGCGGGCTTCTCGATACAATTTAGAACATTAAAACTGACGCACTAATGTTCTAAATCACTCGAAATGAGGTTTAAGACGACATTAATTTGAATGATTGAATAGTAATGTATTATGTTTAATGAACAAAATTATTCCCAATTTCTACTTCCCGGCTTTAAACAAAAAAGCTTTGTCTTCTTGGCTCAGACTGTCATAGCCCGATTGACTAATTTTATCTAAAATTTCGTCAATTTGTTGTTGGTTTTTGTCTTTGGTTACAATTTTTGAAGCAGTTTTTGGAGTAGGAGCAACGTAGTTTTTGTGTATTTTTTTAAACGGTGTCTTCTTTTTAGGATTGAATAAATTCACGAAAGTAGCAACGATTTTAGTAAACCATCCCGCCAGATCATTCCCGTTTTGAAGTTGTTTGATATACAGATATCCAAATAATGCACCGCCTAAATGCGCCAGATGTCCACCCGTATTTTCAAGTGGAAGTTGTACCAGGTCAATCACAATTAAAGCAAGCGCTATGTGCCACAATTTTACATTTCCAAAAAGAAACAAACGAATTTCCGTTAAAGGCGAATAGGTTGCTGCAGCAAACAAAATCGCCATAATTGCGCCCGAAGCACCAACCAGCGAAACTTGCAAATGCGCCAGTGAAGGAAATAAAAAATAACTTAAAATGTAAATAATTCCTGCGAAAAGCGATCCTACAAAATATAGGCTCAGGAATTGCTTTTGTGAAAAGTAGTTCAGAAATAACCGACTCGAAAAATTCAGAATTAGCATATTAAACAGAATATGAAAAAATCCTGAATGAAAAAAAGCATAAGTAAACAATGACCAAGGTTTCCAAAGTAAATCAATTGGGTTGGAAGACAAACTTACATATTTCAGAAAATCAATTTGAATATTAAACAAGCTTAAAAGTCCAAACACGATATATGGAATGGCAAACAAACCTACGTTCCAATAAATAATTTTGTTGGAAGCGCCACCAATTCTGTTCAGCAATTTTAAATCTTCAAGAATTTTCATTTTTATTTTTTTTCAGTTCAACCCGTTGGGAATAATTAT
>JACMPO010000240.1 GCA_014377455.1 Flavobacterium sp. | reverse complement strand
TTTTTGGGTTGTGATAGCGCATTTTTATTGCCATTGGTACAACTACAAAGTAACAAAATTAGTAAAGCAGTGGCAAAACGAATGAAGCAAATCATGTTGAGATAATTAAAAATAAAAGGCATTTGTGAAAATCAAATATAAATAAAAGTGAGTTTCAAATTTTGATTTGAAACTCACTTTTTTATTGGCTGTTAATCGTCTTTAATGGTCATTGTAATGTCGTCATCAAACTTGTATTCGCCTTTTTTGTAGGTTTCTTTATTGGCGAGCACAATTTCGTATGTATAAATGCCTTTAGGTAGTTCCAGCAAACATTCTTTTCCGTCTTTTGGGATAACGAGTTCTTTTTTTATCTCGTTTCCGTCTTCGTCTTTACCTGTCAGTTTCACAGTAATTTTATCTGAAAGCTTGTTTTTAATGCAAAGGCTTTCGATGGTTTTACTATTAGGATGACTTTTAGTTCCTTTAATAAAACTCAATCCAGAAACTATAATTTCACCACTTTTAAGGATTGTTTCTAGGTTGGATTGAGCATTTAATGAAATTGGCAAAAGAAAAATTAAAATTAAAACATAGTATTTCATTAATTTTTATTGTTATTTGAGAAGTTTCTCAATTTCATCATCAATATTATACAATCTTGACTCTTCACTTGTTATAAGAAACCCATCATATCTAATCCTTCCATCCTTAATTATTAACAGATGGGGAAAAGTGTTAAACTTTAAGTTTGTTTCAATTTGTTGAAAAGATTTTGCATAAAGCTTTGGAAATGTATAGCCTATACTATCTAGTATTTTAATTGTATCATCAAATTTATCACCTTTTATAGGAACATTTACAGCATAAATTTTAACATTTTTGTTTAGTTTATATTTTTGATATTCAATTTCTAAATCTGGAAATTTTTTAAAACAAATACCACATGATGTTGTCCAAAAATCTAAAACAACAATTTTATCGTTACTGATGTTGAAAGGCTTTTTTTGATCATTTAATAAATCAATACTGTTGAAGAGAGAGTTTTTTTCAGCATTATGATTGTGATAATAAATAAAGTAATTTGGAAACACAAAAAAGCAAATAAAAGCAAAAAAGGCTGCTGATAAAATTATTATATAAATATTTTTATACTTAACATATAAAAAGGCAAAATATGAGCTTAAAGGAACAAAAAGAATATATGGTAATCCTCTCGAAAAGTCTGAATACCACAAACAAGAAGATAATAAAATGAGTGTAAAAGGAAATGTTAAAATCATCCCTTTTTTTAGATTATCATTTGTTGGATTGATTTTAAACACTAGAATTGAAACAATAAATGTTAGTGCCAACATCAATGGTAAAATATAGTAATGTTCTCCCCAAGTAATTACTCCCAAAAGAATATAAATTAAAATAAGATAGCTTCCTGTTAAAATGTTTTTCATATAAATTTTATTAGTTGTTAATAATTAGGTCAAAAATAGTACTCTTTTTGACCTAATTTAAAACTATGGTCTTGGACCTACATAACCTGTACATTCGAAAGCCCACATAAAACCACATCCACTAGATGTAACGTGGCAATTACCACTTGAACCTCCAACATACCAATCGCAACTCCATCGACAATTACAATCTTTTAATCTTCCAGTAATTACTTCTTGGCTTAAACCAAAATCATTAATGCTTTTAATAGTCAAATCAGAAATAACTGATTTTCCAACAAATGATCCATTAAAATTGTAGTTACTTAATGTATTAAACATATCTGTAAAATCTTCGTCGGGAGTTATTTCTGCTAAAGCTAAAGCAGCTTTTTTAAATCCATCTAAATTTTTATTCAAATGGGAATCTCGCATTTGTTGAATTAATTGTAAATTTTCTACAGGCAACTTTTGATTTAGTAATTGATCCATTTTTTCAATCCATAAAGCATTTTTCTCTCCTGTTGGAAGCTGGTTAAAACTATCTATCAACTGGTCTTGTGTTTTACCTTTTAAAAAATCAGCTCTTAATGTTCCTTGTGCATTAACTGTAAGACTAAATAAAACGATGGCAATTAAGCCGAATAATAAATTTTTCATAAATTTGTAAATAATTTTTAATTATTGCAGTCCTGCTTTGTGTCGTCGAAAACATATAAAAAGGTAGGGCTGCTTTTTTAGTGGTTGGTTTAGCGTAACTTTTATTTAATAACAAACCTCTAAAATAAATAAAAGTTTTCTGGTTTTATTTTACTTGCAAAAAATTAGAAAAGCATTTTTTACATTGTGTCACTTTTTGGGTGGTAAGCCCATTGTTTACCTTTTTAATATATTAACCCATTTGTTTATTATGATGTTGTAAATGTAAAAAGGAATTTTATACGACAGGTAAGCAAAATGCGTACATTTTTAAAAAAGCAGATTTTTTTTAAATTAATCCTAATTTTCTTGCCTCACGAATTATGTCCTCGTCATTGCCTTTTTCAATACCCAGATAGGTTTTTATCATAACTTTTCGCTTATCTACTGCACTTCTAGAAAGATGTAACCGCTCTTGAATGGTTTTGTTTTTTAATCCTTGAGAAAGAAATAGTATAATTTGTTGGTTGTAATTGTCAAGAAGTTTAGTATGAGTAGGAAAAGTAAATTTATATTTTTTAACAGTTTCACTATGGTAATACTCGCCATTTAGTATGGTTGAAAACGCTATCAAAAACTCCTTAGCATCCATGTCGTTTTTTAATAATAATCCGTCAGGTTTGCATTTTTCAATTAAACGATGCAATATAAATTTCTCGGTATGCGAGGTGAGAATAACAATTTTAGCATAGGGAATGAATTTTCTAATAATAGAAACTAAATCTTCTCCCGAATTTATTTTTTTGTCAGGATAGCCAGGCAAAGTAATGTCAATAAAAACCATTTTAAAGTTGGGTTTATTGTCTTGAGTAATAATGTTGTAGGCTTTTTTACAATCATAAGCATCTGTAATCTTAATATTGTAACCTAGAGTATTAAAAGACAAAATAGCCTTATAACCTTCGATTATTGCTGGATGATCGTCAATCATTAGGATGTTTAGCTCCATACTTTTATTTTTGTGAAACTGAGAAATTCATTGAAAATTAAAAATTATATTTCTAAATAATTTCCAGAGGCTATATAGCTTATAATGCCATCTATATTCTCTTTGTAAGACTTAGAAAACGGAAGCTTGGTAGTAGTGCCTTTTATATGGCAAACTGTGTTACCCGTATGAATTCTTGATACAAAATCGATGTTTACTATATAGCTATTGTGTATTCGCACAAAAGGATATGTCATAACGCCTTCAAAGTGTTTTAAAGTTTTAAAGGCAGTAATCATCTCACCTGTATGCAAATGAATATCGGTCGAATTATTATCAGCTTGCAAATAACAAATATCTTTTGCCTCAATATATCGATAATCTCCATAAGATTTCACACAAATGATTAGAGGTTTCTCATGCGTATTTTCAGTTTGAATAAATGAAACATCTTTCTCTGTCGGAAAACTATCTTGTCTTAGTTGTGAGTTGTTAATTATAGATAAATTAGCTTCGTCTAAACTTAAATTCGTTGAAGTTTCGGGATTTGTAATAACTTCTTCTGTTTTAATATTTGTATCAGAAGTTTCATTGGAAGGTTTATCTAATTGCACTAAAGTCTTATCAACTAAAGCTTCCACACTTATATCTTGTATTGCATCAACTTGTTGGAGATTATTTTTGGGAAGCATTGTTTTAACTTCAGCTTTTTCCAAATCTAAAATAGTAACTTCTTTTTCAAGTCTGTAAAGTGATTTACGTAATTCTTTCGATTCAATCGGATGGATAAAATAATCAAAAACCCCGTATTTAAAAGCATTTAAACACAAAGAATCATTTTTAGTAGTAACAAATATCTTGGGAATAACTTTTAAATAACGGTGTAATTCGTTGATTAACATCAAGGAAAGATTTGAATCTTTATCTGAAGGATCAATTTCTAAAAAAACTAATTCTGGTCGATATTCTAAAATACAATCCAAACCATCTTCATAATTTGTTGCAAATGCTAAAAAAGATAAATTCTGGAAACTAGCAGTTACTGCTTTAGTTTTCAGTCTGTTACTTTCGCTGTCATCAATTATTACAAATGAAAAATGCTTCAAAGTACTTTACTTATTAAAAATAGTAAAGCTTTAGTAGTTTGGACTCGTATATCCAATCGATAAAATTTAGATAGCTTGGGACTATATATCAAATAAACAATTATTTGATTTAGCTAAAATAAACGATTAGAAATTTTTGTAGATAAATTGGGCACACGTTTTATTAACATTTTAAGTATAATGGTTTAAAGGAATAAATTAACGTTCAAAAGCAATTTTAAATAAGTATTTTCCTATCTTAAAGGCAAAAATCAACCATTTAAGCTTAATTTAAATTGAACTTATTAACAATCGCTACATTGCGATTTTTAATTTTTATAATATATATTAAATACCTAACAAACAATCGTTTAAATTAATTTTAAAACCTTAGTAAAAATTTGAGTATAAAATAAAAATAAGTTTAAAGTAGAAATAATGCAAAAATTCAGCTTCAAATAAAAAAAGTAGACTAGGAGAATACTTTAATTGTGTAAAATTGAATAAAAAGTTGAGAGTTTTTTAAATTTTATTTAGACACATCGCTCTAAAACTTTTTATTTATTTAGTTTTGTGGAATAAATCATTTCAATTAAAATCTATACATAGCGATATGGGAATTACAAAAACATTTGGTTTTGCTTACAAAATCAATGAAACAGCCGATATTTTAAAAGCACTTGGAAATCCGGCTCGATTAAAAATAATTCAGTTTTTGATGGTTTCACCTTCTTCAAGTTGTGGAGATATAATTCAAGTTTTGCCCTTAGCACAATCTACCGTTTCAAAACATCTGTCTGAACTTAAAAGAGTCAAACTAATCAACGGAAAAATAAAAGGAAACAATATTTATTATTCGTTAAATCTTAAAACTTGGGGGAAAGTAAAAGAGTTTGTCCTTACCGAAATAAATTTGCCTAAAGAATAAAATATTTTGAAATTTATAAAATTTAATTAAGTTTGAAAAAAACTAAATTATGAAGAAAATTATTTTGATTTTATCGATTACTGCAAGTATATTTGGTTTTAGCCAAGATAAAGTAGCTTCGAAGAAATTTGATTTTAAAAAAATGAAATTAAAATCAACGCCTTATATCTAATTCTTGGAGCTCTTGATGTAAGTTATGAACGAGCAATTGATGATGAATCAGCTGTTGGAGGTTCAGTTTTGTTTCTTATCGATAAAGCTGGCGATACTAGTTCAGGTTTTGCTTTGTCACCTTACTATCGTTTTTATTTTGGAGCTAAGCCTGTAGCGGGATTTTTTATGGAAGGTTTCAGCATGTTTCAAAGCGCAACAATCAACAAGTCATATTATAACAGTGGATATTATGATAATAATGGAAATCATGTCTCTTCATATTATGCAAACAAAGATAAGAAAGTAACGGCATTTGCCCTAGGAATTGGTCTTGGTGGAAAATAATATACCAAAAGAGGAGTTATGTTTGAAATAAATGGAGGAATTGGCAGAAATATTTCAATAACCTCAAATATCTCAAATACTGATTACTTTAAAATTGTAGGAAAAATTGGAATTTCTGTAGAATACAGATTCTAAAAAAAACACCCAAAAAAAATAGACTTTTTGGGCGTTTTTTTATTAAAAACTATTTTTTATTTTACACCGTTCTCATCAGCCAATTTCTCATTGAAACTTCTTCGTTGATAATTTCTCTTAGTTCAGCAATCGCAACTCTATCTTGTTTCATAGAATCTCTATGGCGGATCGTTACGGTTTGGTCTTCTAGCGTTTGATGATCAACTGTAATGCAAAAAGGTGTTCCCAATGCATCTTGTCTTCGGTAACGTCTTCCTACAGCGTCTTTTTCGTCGTAAGCTACGTTGAAATCCCATTTTAAATCATCAATTATACTTTGAGCAATTTCTGGAAGTCCATCTTTTTTAACCAATGGTAAAACAGCTGCTTTTGTAGGTGCTAATACACTTGGCAAACGCAAAACAGTTCTAGTGGAACCATCTTCCAAAGTTTCTTCTTGTAATGAAGTTGCGAAAACAGATAAAAACATTCTATCCAACCCCACTGAAGTTTCTACAACATAAGGAACATAATTAGCATTAGTTTCCGTATCAAAATACTGTAATTTTTTGCCTGAAAATTGTTCGTGCGCTTTTAAATCGAAATCGGTTCGGGAGTGAATTCCTTCTAATTCTTTAAATCCGAAAGGAATATTGAATTCAATATCGGAAGCAGCATTGGCATAATGAGCCAGTTTTTCATGATCGTGAAAACGGTAATTATCTTTCCCTAAACCTAAAGACAAATGCCATTTCAAACGGTTTTCTTTCCAGTATTCGTACCATTTCATTTCTTCGCCTGGTTTCACAAAAAACTGCATTTCCATTTGTTCAAATTCACGCATACGGAAAATAAATTGTCTTGCAACAATCTCATTTCTAAATGCTTTACCTGTTTGTGCAATTCCAAACGGAATTTTCATTCGACCGGTTTTTTGAACATTTAAGAAATTCACAAAAATTCCTTGAGCGGTTTCTGGACGTAAATACAAATCCATTGCATTCTCGACAGAAGCACCCAGTTTTGTACCGAACATTAAGTTGAATTGCTTCACATCAGTCCAATTTCTTGAACCAGTTTCTGGATCGGCAATTTCCAATTCTTCGATTAACGCTTTCACGTCTTCTAAATCGCCGTTTCCTAAAGATCTTCCCATTCTTTCGAGGATTTCCCTTTCTTTAGCCAAATATTCTACAACTCTGGTGTTGGTTGTAATGAATTCTTGCTCGTTAAATGCGTCTCCAAAACGAATTTTCGCTTTTTCGATTTCTTTTTTAGCTTTGATGTTTAATTTTTCGGCATAATCCTCAATTAAAACGTCAGCTCTGTATCTTTTTTTGGAATCTTTGTTGTCAATTAATGGATCATTGAACGCGTCTACGTGACCTGAAGCTTTCCAAGTTGTTGGATGCATCAAAATCGCAGCGTCGAGTCCAACAATATTTTCGTGCATTTGAACCATTGCTTTCCACCAATATTCGCGGATATTTTTCTTTAATTCTACTCCGTTTTGTGCATAATCATAAACTGCACTTAAACCATCGTAAATTTCGCTTGACGGAAAAATAAATCCGTATTCTTTTGCATGCGAAATTACATTCTTAAATAAATCCTCTTGTTTTGCCATAGTGTTGCAAAAATATAAAAAGTAATATAAATTGCTATTGAAACGTTGATTTTTATATTTTTATAAAATAATAAGTGCTATGATTAACGATTTAATTAATTTATTTTTCCCAAAGGCTTGTGCTGGATGCGACTCTTTTTTGCAATCTACTGAAATGGTAATTTGTACACAATGCCGTCACGATATTCCACTTACTAACCATCATAAAACAGAAAATAATGAAGCAACAAGTAAATTTTATGGTCGAATTCCTGTTGAATTTGCAGGTGCATTGTTTCATTTTCAGAAAAAGGGTATTGTTCAAGAGTTAATTCACAAATTGAAATATAAAGGTCATCAAGAAATAGGTGAATTCATAGGAAACTGGTATGGTGAAGAATTAAAAGATAATGAAATACTAAAAAGTGTAGATTTGATAATTCCCGTTCCATTACATCGCAAAAGATTAAAAAAAAGAGGATATAATCAGGTTACCGAATTTGGTAAAGCACTTGCAAAAACGATTGAAGCAAATTTTGACGAAACTATTTTAATAAGAAATATATATACACAAACACAGGTTAAAAAAAATTTGGTTGACCGCACCAGTGTTATTCAAAATGTATTTGGCACAAATTATAGCGAAAAACACTACAACAAACATTTTCTTTTAATTGATGATGTACTAACTACTGGCGCAACTTTAGAAGCTTGCGGAAGTGAATTAATGAAAATTCCGGGAGCTAAAATTAGTATAGTTTGCATGGCAATGTCACACCTATAATTTCATATAGTAGATGCAATAGCTACTAATTAATGTATAAAATGTTTGAGATAAACTAAATATAGTTGTTATTTTGCCAATGTAATAATTAAAAAAATTAATGCTTAAAAGTATAAGATATATAATCGTTTTAATATTTGTTCTGCTAGCAAGTTGTGCAAAAAGAGGTACAATTACTGGTGGATTAAAAGATACTATTCCTCCAATAATGACGAGTAGTTTTCCTAAAAATTACTCAAAAAATTTCACAGGCAACGTTATAAAATTAAATTTTGACGAATATGTTAAATTGAAAAATGTAAATAAACAATTAATTGTTTCACCGCCAATGAAACGACAACTGGACATTTTACCATACACAGCAAGTAAAGAAATTACCATAAAAATAAAAGATACTTTACTGCCAAATACCACTTACAGTTTCAATTTTGGTAGCAGTATTGAAGACAATAACGAAGCTAATAAATTACAACAATTCAAATATGTGTTTTCGACTGGGAATTATATTGACTCGTTACAACTAAATACAAAAGTAAAGGATGCAATTGACAAAAAAGTTGCGAATTTTGTATCCGTCATGCTTTATGATGCAACAGAAAATTACACAGATTCTATTGTTTACAAAAGTGTTCCAAAATATTTGACAAGTACTTTAGACAGTTTGAAATTTATAAAATTTGAAAATCTAAAACAAGGTAAATACAAACTGATAGCCTTAAAAGATGCAAATGGAAACAACAAATTTGATCCAAAAACCGATAAAATTGGATTTCAAAAAGATTTTATAACTATTCCAAATGACACTGTTTACGAAATTGAATTATTTAAAGAAGAACTTCCATTTAAGGGTTTAAAAGTTTCGCAAGCCTCAGGTTCTAAAATGATTTTGGGATTTGAAGGTAGCTCTAAAGATGTAAAAATATCTGTTAAAACAAAAGAAGCAGAAGCACCATTTGTAATAACTCAATTTCCAAAAAAAGACAGCTTAAATATTTGGTTTAAAGCCAACAAAGGCGATTCATTATTTGTCAATGTCGAGAAAAATAAATTTAAAAAACAGTTTGCACTTAAACTTAAAGATCAAAAAAAAGATACCTTAAGTTTCTCAACAGAATTTACAAGTGATTTACCTTTAAGAGATCAATTTGCGATAATAGGTTCAGTTCCATTATCAAAATTTGATGTTTCGAAAATGAAATTAGTAAATAAAGACGCTGTTGATGTAAAATTCACAACTTCTTACGATGAATCGAATCAAAAATTAAAATTTATATTTGATAAGGAACCTTTGGAAAAATATGTTTTAAAAGTATTTCCAAAAGCGATTACAGATTTTTATGGACGAATAAATGACACTTTAAATTATAAGTTTTCTACAAGTAATTCCTCTGATTATGGGAACTTAAGAATTAAGTTAACTAATGTAAAACGATTTCCCGTAATTGTGGAACTTACTGACAAAGAAGGTAAGATAATTGCCAGTCAGTATTCAGAGAAAGAAACAGATGTAAGTTTTGATTTAATTGATCCCGCACTTTTTACCTTAAGATTAATTTATGATGATAACAAAAATAGGGTTTGGGACACGGGAAATTATATTGAACAACGTCAAGCTGAAGAAGTTATTTATTACCCAAAAGAAATTGATGTGCGAGCAAATTGGGATGTTGAACAAGTTTTCGATCTAAAATAATTATATTGCTATATGGCGAATTAGCAGTATTTAGTAATCAAAAAATTGTCATGTGAATTCAAATGATTATTGAGATAATTAGCTATAAAATAAAAAACGCGTTCAGATTATTGAACGCGTTTTTATATAAAACAACTTTTTACTGAAGTATATAATCATAAGTTCCTATTATGGTATGAGTTACAGTTAAATCTACTCCATTACTTGCAGTAAAATTAAAACTTCCTTTAATCTCCTTTGTAGTTGCATCATAACTGTTCACTTTTACAAAACCACTAACAGTACTAACATTTTCGGCTGGAGTAACACCATTAATATCTAAATCTGCGTAATAACCACCTGATGTTAAGGTTGAACTAAAATTATGAGTTCCTACCGAACTTGCTATATCAGCTTTTGGGATAACTATTTTTATTTCAAATGTTTTTGAGCCAATTTTAACTTTACCAACTCCAGTATCTTTATATCCTTTTAATAAAAAATAGGTGTTTCCGTAAATTCCGCCCGTCACATCAGCACTGTTTCCGCCATTTTGAGGTGGTGTTTCATACAATACATTATCTATTCTGGTTTCCATTGCCACGCTGGAATTAGCTACTGGTTGAACATCTACCGTACTGCTGTCAGCACTTGTTGTGCATGATGCCAATGTTAACGAAACTAAGGCTAAAATTATTATTTTCTTAATCATTTTTTGGAATTAATTTATTTTAAACTTGCTGCTAAATATTCTCTGTTCATTTGTGCAATATATTCTAGCGAAATTCCTTTTGGACACTCTACTTCACATGCTCCAGTATTGGTACAATTACCAAAACCTTCATCATCCATTTGTTTTACCATATTTAAAACTCTATCAGTTGCTTCTACTTTTCCTTGAGGCAAAAGTGCATATTGTGATACTTTAGCAGAGACAAATAACATTGCTGACGAATTTTTGCAGGTTGCGACACAAGCACCACATCCAATGCAAGATGCAGCATCAAAAGATCGATCGGCATCATTTTTATCAATTGGAATTGTGTTCGCATCAATCGTATTTCCAGAAGTATTTACCGAAATAAATCCTCCTGCTTGTTGAATTCTATCAAAAGCACTTCTATCTACCACTAAATCTTTAATTACAGGAAATGCTTTGGCTCTAAAAGGCTCTATAAATATAGTATCACCATCTTTAAACATTCTCATGTGCAGTTGACATGTTGTAACACCACGATCTGGTCCGTGAGCTTCTCCATTTATGAAAAGCGAACACATACCACAAATTCCCTCGCGACAATCGTGATCAAAAGCAACAGGATCTTCACCTTTTACAATTAAATTATCGTTCAAAATATCTAACATTTCTAAAAAAGACATGTCAGGTTCTATTCCGTCTAACGGATATTCAACTATTTTTCCAGAGCTCTTGGCGTTTTCTTGACGCCATACTTTTAATTTGAGTTTCATATTTCTATTTTGAACTTATTTTACTTGTAACTTCTTTGAACTAATTTAACATTGTCAAAAACCAATTCTTCTTTATGAAGTACCGCGTCACTTGGTTTGCCTTTGTATTCCCAAGCTGCAACATAAGCAAAGTTTTCGTCATCTCTTTGTGCTTCGCCATCTGCTGTTTGATATTCCTCACGGAAATGTCCACCACAAGATTCGTTTCTATGTAGAGCATCTTTAGCAAATAACTCTCCTAATTCTAGAAAATCTGCCACACGAAGTGCTTTTGATAATTCTGGATTCAATCCGTTATCTGTTCCAGGAACCATTACATTTTTATAAAAATCTTCTCGAATTTCTGCGATTTCAGCTTGTGCTTCTTCTAAACCTTTTTGATTTCTTGCCATTCCAACTTTATCCCACATTATTTTTCCTAACTTTTTGTGGAAATAATCTACAGGTTTTGTCCCTTTGGCATTCATTAAAACCTGAATTTGACTACGAACGTTTTGTTCTGCAGCATCAAATTCAGCAGTATTAGTTGGAATTTTCCCTAATTTAATATCTGGCGCTAAATAATCTCCAATTGTGTAAGGAAGTACAAAATAACCATCTGCCAAACCTTGCATTAAGGCTGATGCACCTAACCTGTTTGCGCCATGATCAGAAAAATTAGCTTCACCAATTGCGAAACAACCAGGAATTGTAGTCATTAAATTGTAATCTACCCAAACACCACCCATTGTGTAGTGAACCGCAGGATAAATCATCATTGGCGTTTGGTATGGATTTTCATCAACAATTTTTTCATACATTTGAAATAAGTTTCCATACTTGCTTGCAACTACTTCAGTTCCTAATTTTTTTACTAAAGCTAAATCATTTACATCTAAATGTTTAATTTTTGCTTGATCGTGTCCATATCTAATTATTGCTGCTTCAAAATCTAAATAAACAGCTTCTCCAGTTTTATTAACTCCGTAACCAGCATCACATCTTTCCTTAGCAGCACGAGAAGCGATGTCTCGTGGAACTAAATTTCCAAATGCTGGATAACGTCTTTCTAAATAATAATCTCTATCTGCCTCAGCAATATCGGTTGGTTTAAGTTTTCCTTCGCGAATTGCTTTTGCATCTTCAAGTTTTGCTGGAACCCAAATACGACCATCATTTCTTAAAGATTCCGACATTAAAGTCAACTTCGATTGATGGTCGCCCGATACTGGAATACAGGTTGGATGAATTTGTGTGTAACATGGATTTGCAAAATAGGCTCCTTTTTTATGTACTTTCCAAGAAGCAGTAACATTACTTCCCATTGCATTAGTTGAGAGAAAAAATACATTTCCGTAACCACCAGATGCAATAACAACAGCGTGCGCGGAGTGACGTTCTATTTTTCCTGTTACAGAATCTCTAGCGATGATACCTCTTGCTTTTCCGTTTACAATAACTAAATCCAGCATTTCGTGACGGTTCAACATTTCTATTTTGCCACGACCTATTTGACGATTCATTGCCGAATATGCCCCTAATAGTAATTGCTGACCTGTTTGACCTTTAGCATAAAAAGTTCTTGAAACTAATGTTCCTCCAAATGAACGATTATCTAACAATCCACCATATTCTCTTGCCAGTGGAACTCCTTGTGCAACACACTGATCAATAATGTTACCAGAAACTTCTGCAAGCCTGTGAACGTTAGCTTCTCGAGCGCGATAATCACCACCTTTGACTGTGTCATAAAATAATCTAAAAGTAGAGTCACCATCGCCTTGATAATTTTTAGACGCGTTAATTCCACCTTGTGCTGCAATAGAGTGAGCACGACGTGGTGAATCTTGATAGCAAAATGCTTTTACGTTATAACCTAATTCTGCCAAAGTCGCTGCAGCAGAACCTCCAGCAAGTCCTGTACCAACAACAATAATATCTATATTACGTTTATTAGCAGGATTAACTAAGTTGATATGATCTTTATAATTTGTCCATTTGTCAGAAATTGGACCACTTGGGATTTTTGAATCTAATGCCATAATAGTAAATTATTATTGATTAAAATGATGAAACAAGGCTACAACTACAAATCCGAAAGGAACAAATACCGAATAAAACTTAGCAAATTTGTATAAGCCTTTTGAATATTTATTGTTAAATCCTACTGATTGAAATGAAGAATTAAATCCGTGCCATAAGTGCAATGAAAGTAATCCGAATGCTAAACAATAAAGCACTGTTCGCAATAAACTTTCAAAATGTTCTTTCAGTTCAGGATAATATCTTGTAGCATCGTTAATTTTGTTTAAATCAGGATTTAGATATTTAACGTTCATTTCTGGCAACCAAAAGTCGTAAAAATGAAGTGCTAAAAAAGCTAAAACTACTGATCCGGAAATAATCATATTTCGAGAAGGCCACGATGCATTTGAAGCTCCATTGTACTTAGCATAACCTATTGGTCGAGAACTTCTATTTTTGAAATCTAAAACAAATCCCATAATGAAGTGAAATAAAACACCAATAATAAGAATGGGTTGAATTATATATTGTACCAATGGATTATGACCCATAAAATGAGAAATCGCATTAAAATTATCAGGTCCAAATAACGAAGTGCTGTTTATAAATAAGTGTTGTGTTAAAAATAAAATTAAAAAAAGTCCAGATAGTGCCATAGCCACTTTTCGTGCAATTGAGGTACTCAATAAGCCAGATTTTGCCATAATAATGTTTAATTTGTTTAAAAACTACACAAAAATACAGCTATTTGCAAAATACTACAACCTTTTCGGGGTTATTTATAATTAATTTAAAGTGAGTTTAACAATTGTTGATTTAATTTAAATCAGTTAGCGAAAAACAAATATTTGTAAAACCTTAAAGTTTCTCAAATGTAGGATGCAAACCTCGGAAACCTGTGTCAAAAATAGTTTCTCCATTTAATGGCTCGAAAGCTCCGTTTGGAGTATTAGTTTCTTTCCAATCAAAACTTTTGTTAATTGATAAGATTAGTGTTATGGTAACATCAAATTTTTCTAACCCTGTTATAATTAAAGGAGTATCAAATTTTCCAGAAATTGCGTAAACTCCTGCAGGCATTGGTGAAGTGACAAACATAGGGTTTGGAAATGTAGTAGAATTTGCAGGCGATTGACCAGAAACTGAATATGGATCATCGTTTACTGCAAATTGCCAATAACCTTGTGGTTTATTTGCATTTACTGGAAAAATTGCATTGCCAATAGTTGTTGTTCCTAAATAATTTGAAAAACCAATAAAACTGGCAACAGTTGTTGCTTTATATTGTGCGTCTTTGCGAACATTAATTTGAAAATTTGCATACGATATTGAAGCGCGCATCCATTGATAACTTCCTGCTTTAAGTTGACTTAACGGAATTTCTAGAAAAGTTTCGTCTGGACCTACAATTTTAGCTTGATCAAAATCGATTGCTGGCGTTCCGCCAAGAGTTGTTTCGGCACCTTTATAAATAATACTTCCGTCGCCAAACTGCGTATTTTCGTCGGTTGCTAACTCCAAGTAATGTGCTGAAATACTGTTAATTATGGGTGTTTGAACTCCGTGACCTGTAGTTTGAAGTGTTGGTTGGCCTTGGTTTCCTAAACGCGCTTGTGAGGCATCAAAATTAAACTTTACGATTAACATGGGTTCTTTTAAGGTATCGTCAACATCTGTACACGAAAAAAGACAGCTACTTGCTATTAAAACGAAAATAAAATAAAATATGTTTTTCATAAATATGATTGGCTAAATAACCCCGATAGAGCAAGAAATGCTCGCTTTTTTTGCGAGTATTGATGCGAAAGCGGGAAAATGAATTGTCGAAAATGCCCAAGCCTTTCGTTTCAAATAAACTAAAACGAAATTAGCATTTTTTTGTTACACAATCAAATATAACGTGCGGATTGACATAATATTGTTTTAAAATTTTTGCTTTTTTGAAATTATTAGGTGCTTTTAAGATTGTGTTGTTTAGATTCTTGCTACTTTTGATGTTAAAATTTTTACGATATGAAATACCATCAAATAGACCGTGATTTATTCATAAAAAACAGAGCCAAGTTCACGGCACAAATTAAACCTAATAGCGTTGCCATTTTCAATTCAAACGATATTTATCCCGTTTCTGCCGATTCTACTTTGCCGTTTGCACAACATCGTGATATTCTTTATTTATCTGGCGTTGATCAAGAAGAAAGTATTTTGTTGCTTTTCCCCGATGCTCCTTATGATAACTTAAAAGAAATTCTTTTTTTGAAAGAAACCAACGAACACATTGCCATTTGGGAAGGTGAAAAATTGACAAAAGAACGGGCTTTTGAGGTTTCAGGAATTAAAACTGTGATTTGGTTGCAAGATTTTCATAAAACTTTGAAAGAAGTTATGGCTTATTCTGAAACCATGTACATCAACACCAATGAGCATTACCGTGCTGTGATTGAAACCGAAACTCGAGAAGCACGATTCGTCAAATGGTGGAAAGAAAATTATCCAGCACACAAAGTAGAAAAATCGAATCCAATTTTGCAACGCATTCGTTCTATTAAAGAAATTAAAGAATTAGATTTGATTCAACAAGCGTGTGATATTACCGAAAAAGGTTTTCGCAGAATTTTAAATTTTGTGAAACCAAACGTAATGGAATATGAAATTGAAGCCGAATTTGCACATGAATTTTTGAGAAATAGATCTAAAGGTTTTGCTTACACACCCATTATCGCTTCGGGAACTAATGCTAATGTGTTGCATTATATCGAAAACAACCAACAATGTAAAGCAGGAGATTTGATTTTGATTGATGTAGGTGCTGAATATGCAAATTATTCGAGCGATATGACAAGAATGGTTCCGGTATCGGGACGTTTTTCGGATAGACAAAAAGAAGTTTACAATGCCGTTTTACGTGTGAAAAATGAAGCTACAAAAATGCTGGTTCCAGGAACGTTGTGGAAACAATATCACGTTGAAGTGGGTAAAATTATGACTTCAGAATTACTAGGTTTAGGATTAATAGATAAAACTGACGTTCAAAACGAAAATCCAGATTGGCCAGCGTATAAAAAATATTTCATGCACGGAACGTCGCACCACATGGGATTAGACACGCACGATTATGGATTATTACATGAATCCATGCAAGCCAATATGGTGTTTACCGTTGAACCAGGAATTTACATTCCTGCAGAAGGTTTCGGGATTCGTATTGAGGATGATATGGTGATTCAAGAAAAAGGCGAGGCGTTCAACTTGATGCGCACTATTCCTATTGAAGTTGAGGAAATTGAATCCATAATGAACCGTTAATTTTTAGGTCATGAAATGGTTAGTTTTTAATACATTGGGAGACAAATTATTGCCTTTTGGATATAATGCTTCTATCAGAATTGCTTATACTTTAAATATAAATGTAGTAAGTGCTACTATTGGTAAATCAATATATCTTCTTGAAGAAAATTCAAAAAAGTTTACTTTTGAATCTAAAATGAGGTTTTTATTAGACATTAGTAAAAGCTCGCCAGATTTTGAGCTATATAAAAAAGGAATAGATACTGTTAAAGTTCTTACTAAAATAAAAAATAAAAACTCGCAAATTATTGTCAGTATAAATCAAATGAAATCGTCATTACTCACTTTTTATGAAGCTGAAAGCGAACAAATTTTTGATGCTTTTGAACAGCAATATGGGATTCGAACACTGGGCAAACTTCTTAATGACGACCATTTTTATTACTATAATTATGGAATTGAAAACGATCTAAAAATTGACCCTGAAGTTTTAAAAAATACTGAATTTTTACAATTATTATTACCTGATCCTGAAAAAGGAATGCCTTTGTTTTTTATCAGTTTTCAAGATATCGAAAAAAAAGAAATTCTTCCTTTTATATTTCACAAATCAGAAAGTTTAAAAGCTGAAAAGCAAGATGCTTTTTATGCAGATGATAGCTGTGTTTTTCCTTATATCAATACTTTTACAGATATAGAACTCAGTATAGCTAGAACCCAACTTAAGGAACCAGCAAGAGAATTTAGAGAAAAAATAGAACAATGGGCCCAAGTGTGTTATGACAACCCAAATTCAAATAAAGGATTAGAATTCTTTAGAAAAAACATTAAGAACTGGTTGCCTTCAACCAAAGATTTGCCTCTAAAAAGTGCTGTTGTAAAAAATAGTGCGTCAACCTCTTTTAATCAACTTCAATCACAGTTACTGATTGGAGAGGCTCCTATTGAAAAAATTTGGGAGCTTTATCTACAAAGTAAAACTATCAATCAAGAAACTTATGACGCTTTGATTATAGCAAAAAAGGAACAAGCTCCAAAATTTGATGGAAGATGGCCTGTAATTATATTCAAATGTATTGATGAGAATGTTGATTTTATTATAAAACCCGAAACAACCAGTGAACCCGAGGTTGTCTCTATTAGAAAAACTATTTCTTTAGACTAAACTATATTTCATGAAGCCAAATCAAGTTAATTACATCAAAGCCAATATTAAAAATGGTGCTATTATTGAACTAGAAAATATATTAGATTTTTATAAATATGTTGAACTTCACAATGTTAAAGAAGTTTTTATTTTTGATAATGCCTCTAAATTTGGGGTGTTGTCACATCAATTTATTTTACAAATCAATTCTAATGGATATGAAACTATTGAAGATGCAAAAGTAGCTTTGCTCAATAAATTTCCATCGGCAACCGACTTCTATAATGCCAAAAAAGAAGGGATTTGCAACTACGAAATCTATGAAATGAAAACAAAATTTGGTATTACAGACAAACAAAAACTTGAAAAAATAGAACGTGAGGGATATTTTGTTGGATTTGAACAATACAAAATTAGTTATAACGATATTCAAAAAGCAAATGCCAACTTTAAACCGTTTGAAAATGCTTTGCAACTCTATAATTATGTAGTCGAAAATAACTTTGAAGATTATAATCAAGGCTTGAAAAGCCTAATTGGTGGCTTTACTACTGTAGCAGAATACAAATCTGCCTTAGAAAAAGGATTTGAATACAACAAAGATTATAAAGAAGCACTTATAAATGGTTTTCCTAATTTTGAGAATTACCAAAAAGCCAAAGACGAAAAGGTTAAAACCTATATAGAATTTATAGACAAACATAATTTAGAGCTTTCATCTCCCGATTTACCTCATGATCAAAGCTTGTTATTGCTTCTTTTGAGCAAGCTAGAACAAGGCAAAAAAGTTGGAGTTACCAAACTAAAATTTCTGTTAGAGGAAACACTCAACCAATATAAAGACGAAAACGGAAAACTATACGATTGGTTTCAAACCTCTCTTAAAAAGAACAAAGATTATATTTCGTTTCTTGAAATAAATTCCGATGCCGCTCAATTTGGGCATTATGATAAAGATGGAGAATATTTGGAAATCTTTCAATTACAAAACAGAAGTATCGTAATAGATGGCAGCAATGTGGCACACAATAGCCAAAATGGGCAATCCGAAAAACCATCGATTGCTAATTTAATTAAGATGGTGCGATTCCTTAAAACCAAAGGATTTAGCGATATTCTAATTATTGCCGATGCCTCACTTCGACACAAATTGATTGATTTAGACAAGCTACCCCAACTGAATGACGAGGCCAAATACCTCATTGCGCCTGCTGGGGTTGAAGCCGATGTGTATCTTATTGACCATGTAAAAAGAAAACATTGTTTGCTCTTGAGTAACGATGCGTTTAAACAGTACAAAATGTCTGACCCATGGGTTGCCCTAAACATTGATTACTATCGACTCACGTTTATGATTACTGAAGAAGGTGTTTTTATGCCGGATATTAAGTAATTTTTTAATCCATTTTTTTCAACCACAAAAGGCACAAAAGTTTTTCTTCTGTGCCTTATGTTTTCTTTAATTTTACATAATTATTCTTTTGAATTCCAATAAGAAAAAGATTGTGGTGGAGTTAAATTGTAATCATCTTTTAGACTTTTAGGAATTGTAAATCTTTTCTTGTTCTTGATTTGAATAGCAAATCCATGTTTTTTATCAGCAAAATACTCATAAAAATAATCTTCAGTAATTCCCGAATGTTCTTTGGTTTTATCCCAAAGTGTTTCAAGATCAAATTTAAAAATCTCACCAATTTCAAATTCCCCAATTACTTTTTGAACAGGAGAAGAAGCATAAACTAAAACCGAAGTAACATTTTGGTTTTTGAAAATAGCTTTTCTGAATTCAAATTTTTTTGTCCCGTCAAATATTTTATTTGCAAATTGGGGCTTTATTGATAGTACTACTTTCATTTTTTATATTATTTGTACGCAAATTTAATTAAATCATCGAACTGTTCTGTTGTTATTTTGATAAATCCTCTTGGCATATTCAATATGTCAGGAATAATACCTAATCTATTCAAATCATTCAAAGTTGGTTTTGGTGTTGGTAAAGAATGAGCATACAGAAAATTTACAACAAACGGTCTGTTTTTAGGATTTTTATCCCACCAATTAGTTTTAAGATCTTCCTCTGAAATCATTGTTCGTCTATTGCAAGCATTGAAAAAATCTTCAAAAGAACTAAAATTATTTTGGACATTTTCAACTATACAAATTGTTGTAATTGTACTTGAATATTTTTTTGGTGTTGTTTCACCCATTCGATATATAATAATTAAATCCCCAGCTTTTAAATTTCTATCTTGAGAATGAGAAATGTAAACTTTACTTATTCGATTTCTATGGGGTTCATTTTCAGTATACTTTCTAACATCCTCTCTTGTATTAATACTGTCCGGAAAAAGCTCTGTGTGATATTGAGCTTCTATTTTAATAATATACTTTTCGGTTTTTCGAGATTTACAGGTATTTCTTTACTGAATGGTCTTATATAAACTTTTTCTTCCCCATTTTTTGTTGTTTTTATTCCGTGGTAAATAAAACCCCATTCTTCCAACATTTCTATTAACTGTTCTTGTTCTGGTCTTTTGGAGAAAAGAGTAACGTAGATTTCTTTAACTTTAAATTGAATAGCATTATCGAATATAGTCTTTAAAAATCGTTCGCCGATTTTATATCCATTTCCTGTAACTTTTAAAGTACCTATTTTTAATCTTCTTTTAGGCTCAAAAATGGGACTAATATTGGAATAATTCTCACTTTCATTTTCCATTTTGACGAAAAGAAAAGCCGTTAGATTTCCGTCACTATAACAAACATAACACGGTTCTTCTGCTTTACCATTAAACCAATCATTAAATTCTAAATAGTCTCCTCTAAAACTATTGAAAAAACTGTCTTTAATATCAACTTCTGCAAAATCTACCTTTTTAACAGCTAAAACTTTATAATCAACTAATTCTGGATTTTCAGATGTCACTTTTTCGAGAAAACTTTCAATTTTATAAACTTTGTCTGCAATTCCTAACAACTTTGCTTTAGTATGAATTTTTTTATCTTCTGAAATTAAAATATCAACTCTTCCCTCATAAACTTCGTTTAATATTTGAGTATCATTTATATCGTTGGCTTGATTATCTATGTTTTTACTTACTGTTAGTATTTTCTCTCCTAAAGGAGCTTGGTGCTTAAGTAAATTATAACTCTCGATTTTAATACTCATAGCATCAAGAGCATTGGGATCTTTGTATCTTTCTAATTCTTCAACCGTTAATGGATGAATATATTTAGAATACTTAAGATTATCAATCCATTTAAAAAGTTGACCAATTTCTGGTTTGTATATTTTGTTTGCTTCTCTGTGAATAATAATGTTGGTGTCGAGTAAAATTTTCATGGCTAAATAATATTTAAAAGGCGTATATAATCACTATTTCTAATTTCTATATAAGGAACAGAATACTTGCTTGAAAGATATTTTGCATATTCTATTTCCATTTCTTGCAATTCATGCAAAACTTTAATATCATATTTTTTATTATCTCTAGCCTCTAATCTATTTGATATTATTTCAACATCATCTATTACAACTGAAATAATTTTTGGATTAATAATATCAAAAGTTTCCTCTTCAATTTTAGAAGGAATTCCTGATGCATTTAATAGGCAAAAATGCCCATCAAGTAGGTATTGTTTATCTTTTTCAATTAATTTTTTCAATCCAAGAATCAATCGCTCTTGCGTAGAAGAAATATTATCTACTAACTTATTATCTGATGAACTAATTTCATTCCATTTAAGAATTTGACTCGCAGTTAAATGAATTAATTTCGTTTTAGAAGCAATTTCTTTACAAATAGTTCCTTTCCCAACTCCATGAATTCCTCCAATAAAAATAATATTTTTTATTAAACTCATAAAATTCAAATAGATTGCTTTCGTAAAAATAATAAAAAAAGTGTTTCTACATAAATGAATTACAAGATATTGTGATTAAAAAACCTATTTCTTCATCATCATCAACACATCATTCTGAATTTTTAAAACCTTGTTTTCTTCTTGCAGTTGGGCAATTAATTGGTCTTTTTCAGAAATCAAACTCTTATCGGTAGGATTTGTTATGGTGAAATCATCGGGCAATTGATTAGCGATGTCTTTAAAAAAATTGTGTTTGAGCGCATAACAAATGTCTAACAAAATCCCAGTTTGAATACTCTCGTTGCGCATGTATTGAAGTACAGCAAGTCCGTTTCTGTTTATTGCGACACCCAAAACGGATTTAAAAATTCGATTTTTATAAACATAACCCTCTAAAAGAGCGCCTGTATTGATGTTGTTTTTACTTTTTAGCATGGTATTTTAATTTTAGAAAGTATAAAAATAAGCAAAATAATTTAATGATAATGCTTTTATAATTATATATAATGTTTT
>JACMPO010000239.1 GCA_014377455.1 Flavobacterium sp. | reverse complement strand
TTTTACTACTTCAATACCTGAAATATCTATGTTTTTAGCAGTCAATAAATCTAAATATTCTTGTGGAAAATCATCGCCAACTACAGAAACAATAGCAGATTGAAGATTAAAATTAGAAGCCGAAAGTCCTATGTAAGTCCCAGCACCACCTAATATTTTATCTGTTTTGCCAAAAGGCGTTTCAATAGCGTCGAAAGCAACGGTTCCAACAATCAATAATTTATTCATTTTCTGAAATTCGAATTAAGCGGCAAAGATAGTTTATAAGTTTTAGAGTTGCAAAGGATGAAACTCTCAAAGTTTTCATAAAAGTTTAGTTTCTTCCTTCTCATAAAAAATAGCTACGGAAAGCTCGTTTTGCCGTGAAGTATTTTATCCAATATTCCTGTAAATAAAAAAAATATTAAAACGTCATACCTTGGCGTTGAGCGTACTTAATTTTGTACTAAATTTAAAAATGATTGTTATGGCAGCACTAAAAAAACTTTCCATTATTTACGATTTCAAACCGCTTGCTGTCGATGGAACGAGAACCTTGTTAAATAAACTCGGAAATTATTTAGAAGTAGTTCAACCGCTTTCTGTCGCTGATATTTTCAACTTTGAAATTAGCAACAATTATGAACCTAAATTGCGAAAAGCAGTGGGTTTTGGGAATTAATATTTAATCGAAATTCTGGCGAAAATTACTTAAATTTAACAAAAAAAATTAAAACATTGAAATCTTATGACACATCCAATTTCAATACAAGAGTTTAAAGAAAAATTAAAGAATTTAATTTCTAATAGTTCTAAAATCACAAATCCAAAGGTTAAAGATAGTTTAATCAGAAAATTAAATTTTATCTCTAATAATCACTTTTCAAAACCAGGGAAACCTAATTTTGATAAAATTAAAGCTGATACAGAAGTTGCTTTTCAAAGAGCAATCTATAATGGAATTACTACACAATTACAAAATGAAAGTGAAATTGTAAAATGGATAGACATTGAAGTTCCAGTAGTTTTGAGTGAAAACAGAAGACGTCCTTGTATTGATATTATTGGTTCTAACAAAGATAAATTAGTGTTGTGCGAACTTAAATTTAAAAAGAAATCTAATCCAAGCGATACACCATATTATGCCGTTTTTGAATTGTTAATTTATTATTATTTTGTTAGATGCAATTATGAAAATCTTGATGAATTTAATGTTTTTCACGATTTAGCTACAACAAAGAATTTTAAATGGGAAAAATATTTAAAAAACTCAACACCTCAATTAATAGTAACTGCAAATGATTCTTATTGGGAATATTATCTTAAAAGAAAAGATTATAAAATGGAATTGTCAAAAGCAATTGAAGAATTGGAAAATGTACTAAACATCAAAGTTCAGTTATTTAAAACCAAGAACGAAAATTTTGACATACAAAAACAAAAGGGAGAAAACGAAACATATTGTCCAAAAGTAACCTCAAATATCTGGACTGAAATATGAACCTAATCATCCACAGAGGTACCAATGAAATAGCAGGTTCTTGTATTGAACTTCAATCAGGTAATAGCAGAATATTACTTGATTTTGGTATGCCGTTATTAAATGTCAATGGCAAAGTTTTTAACTTTAGAGAATACGAGAATTTATCAGTAAACGAACTCGTTAGTAAAAGTATTTTGCCTGATGTCAAAGAGGCATATACTGAAAACTCAAAAATAGATGGTCTGATTATTTCACATTCTCACGCCGACCATTACGGTTTAATGCATTACTTGGGTAAGGATATCCCTGTTTGGATTGGAAAAGCAACTCACGAAATTTTAAAATTGAACACTATCTTTCTGAATCAGGAAAACAATATTGAAACTCCTAATTATTTTGAAAGGTGGAAACAATTTCAAATAGGTCCTTTTACGATTACTCCTTATTGGAATGACCATTCCGCTTTTGATGCGTATTCTTTTTTAATTGAAGCAAACGGTAAAAAACTGTTTTATTCAGGAGACTTCAGGTCTCACGGACGCAAAAAAGAAGTGTATAAGAAATTTATTGAAAACCCTCCAAAAGATATTGATTGTTTGATAATGGAAGGAACAACAATAGGCAGAAATACGGTAAAATTAAAAACAGAAGAGGACATAGAAAAGGATTTTTATGAATGTTTCAAAAACTCAACTTCCATAAATTATGTGTTTACTTCAACACAAAATATTGACCGATTGGTTT
>JACMPO010000238.1 GCA_014377455.1 Flavobacterium sp. | reverse complement strand
TCCAACAAAATGACGTCAAAATTTTCTTTTTTACAGATAAAATATCCTGAACTATTCACAATTAGTGAGTTGTCAGAGAAGTTATACCATATTGACCCAAGTTCATCACTCGCAAAATCTCGTTTGTTTTCAGAGAAAATGACAATCTTAATTTGGCAATTTGAAGATTTAGGTTTTTTTGATGGCAGCCAAGTAGAGCGTATCAACCAATTGTTTTACAAGAACTGCATACCGGATGTTATAAAAGATTTGCTGCATACAGTTCGAAAATCAGGAAACAAAGCAAGTCATGACGGAACAGGTACAAATTCTGAGGCACTATTTATTTTAAAAAAATGCTACCAACTATCAAAATGGTTCTTTGAAACCTATGAAAATGATTATATAGAAACGGAAGAATATCAAATTCCTGAAAATGACCATAAGAATACTATTGATACACTAAATGCGGAATTAGAAAAAATATCTAAAGAAGTTATTAATTATCAAACAAAGATTGCTTCATTCAATGCGACACCTGAAATAATTTCCAAACGTAAAGAAAAAGCAATTAAAAATGCCAATAATATCACTCTTGACGAAGCAGATACTAGAAAAATATTCATAGATAAATTACTAACGGAAGCTGGTTGGGAATGTAATTCAACCGTAATCAATTATAAAAAGAACAAAACATTACCCGAGAAAGGTAAAAATAAAGCAATTGCCGAATGGCCTTGTGGAAGTTTATGGGCAGATTATGCTTTATTTATTGGAACAACGTTATACGGTATTGTTGAAGCAAAAAAGTACGCAACTGATATTTCTACAGACCTACATCAATCTAAAATCTATGCCGAACAAATACTTCCCAAAGAGGAGTTTCAATTTTTAGGAACATGGAAAAATTACAAAGTTCCTTTTCTGTTTTCAACTAACGGACGTAATTATTTAGAGCAAATTAAAACTAAAAGCGGAATATGGTTTTTAGATATCAGAAAAGAAGGCAATCGTTCCGAAGCATTAAGAGGTTGGTTTTCTCCAGAAGGTTTACTTGATTTATATGAAAGAAACATTGAAACTGCAAATACACGATTAACAGAAAGTGATTATGATTACCTCGAAAAAGCAAGTGGTTTAGGGTTACGATATTATCAAATTGATGCTATAAAAGCAGTTGAAAATAAAATTATTAATCAGCCACAAGATAAACGAGCGTTATTAGTAATGGCAACTGGAACAGGAAAAACCAGAACGGTTATTGGTTTAGCTTACCGTTTTATAAAAGCCAATCGTTTCAAAAGAATATTGTTTCTAACAGATAGGCGATTATTGGCAATTCAGGCATTAGGGAACTTTAAAGACAATAAAGTCGAAGATCTTAATACTTTTGCTAATGTCTATAAAATGGAAGAATTAAAAACGGCGTTACCTGACGATATAACACGTTTACATTTTGCAACTGTGCAAAGCATGGTCAAAAGACTTTTCTATTCAGATAATGAAGCTTTGCCTATCGATACTTATGATTGTATAATAATTGACGAAGCACACAGAGGGTATAATTTAGACAAAGAAATTGACGAAAGTGATTTGTTTTTCAAAGATGAAAACGATTATGTGGGGCAATACAAGAGAGTAATTGAATATTTCAATGCCTATATTATTGGTTTAACAGCTACTCCAGCTTTGCACACCACACAGATATTTGGTAATCCAGTTCATAACTATTCATATCGCGAAGCAGTTATTGATGGTTTTCTAACTGACCATGAACCGCCATACTTACTCAAAACCAAATTAAGTGAAGAAGGTATACTTTGGGAAAAAGGAGAAAAACCAAAAGTATATATCGCCGAAACAAATACTATCGAAGAACTAGCAGCTTTAGAGGACGAATTACATATTGAGATTGAGCAATTTAACAAAATGGTAATTACCGAACCTTTCAATAGAGCTGTAATAAAACAATTAGTACAGGAACTAGATCCTGATGGTGAAGAAAAAACATTAATTTTTGCAGTAAGAGATACACATGCTGATTTAATTGTACAGTTACTTTATGAAGAGTTTGCTACTATTGGTGTTGATGTTCCAGAGGGAGTTATCGAAAAAATTACAGGTAATGTCTATGATGTAGAAGGCTTAACCAAGCGTTTCAAAAACGAGAAGTTTCCAAATATTGTAGTGACTGTCGATTTATTAACCACGGGTATTGATGTGCCTCAAATAGCCAATTTAGTATTTATAAGAAGAGTGCGTTCTCGTATTTTGTTTGAACAAATGATAGGGCGTGCAACGCGGTTATGTCCAGAAATTGATAAACAATGCTTCCGCATTTACGATGCAGTTCGCGTATATGAAGCATTAGAGGGATATACCCAAATGCAAACGGTTTCAAATCCAACAATTTCATTCACTAAATTGGTAGAAGAATTAGATTTTATTGATACGCCGGAACGTGCCAAAAGACAATTAGAACAAATCATTGCCAAGTTACAACGTAAAAGAAAAACAATAAACGAAGGACCACTAGAGCAGTTCATGTATGCTTCTAAAGGTGAGAGTCCGGAGGATTTTATAGAACTTTTAAAAACAATTGATGGTGAAAATGCAAAAGCCGTACTAACTGAGTATTCCAGTTTATGGCAATTTTTGGACGAAAAAATATACCAACCTAAATTACAATTGGTTTCCGAACATCACGATGAAATCATAGGAATAGAACGTGGGTATGGCAAAGCCAGTAAACCAGAAGATTATATTGATGGCTTTAAGGCATTCATTCAGGAAAATAGAAATAAAATTCTAGCATTAAACCTAATTTGCACAAAACCAGCCGAATTAGATAGAAAATCGTTGAAAGAATTAAAGCTTTTATTAGACCAAGAAGGCTATAATACAATGACATTGCACACCGCTTGGAAGAATGCTAAAAATGAAGACATTGCAGCTGATATTATTTCATTCATCAGAACATTAGCTTTAGATACGGATTTGGTAAGTCACGAACAGCGTATTGAAAATGCTATCAATAAAATAAAAATGCTAAAACCTTGGAACAAAATCCAACAAAAATGGCTCAACAAGTTCCAGGATCAACTATTGGCAGAAACTGTGTTAACGAAAGAAGATTTAGACAAAGCACCATTCAGCAATGAAGGCGGTTTTACTCGATTAAATAAAATTTTCGATAACGAACTAGAAAATATTTTAATAGTGTTAAACAATAATCTATATACCGCATAAAGTAAAAAATTTAGCAACTTGTGCAAAAATAGAACAAGTTGAAATAATGTATTAAAAAAATCAATTACAAGGCAACTGTTGCAAAATTTGCGACAGTTCAAAAAAAGAAACATTTAAAAAGCTGTAAACTGTACAAGCAGTTGGAAATATATTTAAAGCAGAATAATTAATAGAACATCGGGGATGTGCAAATTTTGCACGCACCACTCAACACAGAGCAGCATAATGGAACATCAAATCGAAATATACAAGTCTGCCGAAAATGCAATAGAAATTCAAGTAAACCTTGACAATGATACTGTTTGGCTCAATCGTAATCAATTAGCTATGCTTTTTGATAGAAATATTAAAACAATTGGCAAGCATATAAACAATGTGTTTTTAGAAGGTGAACTTTCAAAAATAGCAGTTGTCGCAAATTTTGCGACAACTGCTATTGATGGAAAAACATACCAAGTCGACCATTACAACCTCGACGTAATTATATCCGTCGGCTATCGTGTAAAATCCAAACAAGGAACCCAATTCCGTCAATGGGCAACCCAACGTTTAAAAGACTATTTAGTACAAGGATATGCCATAAACGAAAAACGATTACAAGAAGCAAAAGGCAAATTTCAAGACTTAAAAAACGCAGTAAAACTAGCGGCAAAAGCTGGAAATATAGAAGCATTAACCACGGTTGAAGCCAAAGGAATTCTAGGAGTAATTGAGCAATATGCTTATGCTTTAGAAACTTTGGACAAATACGACCACCAAAGGCTAACAATTGAAACGTCT
>JACMPO010000237.1 GCA_014377455.1 Flavobacterium sp. | reverse complement strand
TAAGTGGTGTAGTATCTGATGCTACTGGACCTATTCCTGGTGCTAACGTTGTTGTTAAAGGGACAAAGCGTGGTACACAAACAGATGTAGATGGAAAATATTCCATCAAAGCAAAACAAGGAGAAACATTGGTATATTCTTATATTGGTTTAGCCGATACAGAAAGACCAGTGGGAGCTTCTAATACTATAACTTTAACTTTGAAACCTTCTACTACTGTCCTTGATGATGTCTTGATTACAGGAGCAGTTGGTATTAAAAGAAAAAAAGATGCAATTACATCAGTTTCACAATTAGTAACATCTAAAGAGTTAACTCAGGCTGGAAGTCCCAATGTAATCCAATCTTTAGCTGGTAAAGTTTCAGGTTTACAAATAAATACAATAAGTAATGGTGCTAGTCCAGATACTAAAATATTGTTGAGAGGTACTAGATCAATCACTGGAAACAATTCTGCATTAGTCGTAATTGATAATGTAATTTCTTCAGCTTCAATTTTGGCTCAATTACCTCCTGATTCAGTAGAAAGTGTTAATATTTTGAAAGGTCAACAAGGTGGTGCGTTGTATGGTGATCAAGGATCTAATGGAGTTTTGATTGTAACTACAAAGAAAGGTACTAAAGATTCTAAAATTACTGTAAGTTTAAATTCTTCTGTAGATTTTCAAACAATTTCATTTTTACCTAAAAGACAAACACAATACGGACAAGGATGGGGTTTAAATGGAGCATATGATTTTGATTTTCCTGGTGCCGATCCAAGAAATAATGATGATCATTTCTCTCCTTATGAAAATGGTGCTTGGGGACCTTCTTTCGATGATCCTAATTTTGCAAATACGATTGTTCCAACGGGTTTACCTCAAGCTGATGGGAAATTTCTTACCGATGTTTACAAATCAAGAGGTTCTGATAACATTAAAGATTTTTTTAAAACCGGTACGATTTTACAAAATAATGTTTCTATCAACGCCGGTAGCTTAGATTCGGGTTACGTGCTTTTTAGTTATGGTAGACAAACTACTGATTTTGTTGTTCAAAATGATGCTTTAAAAAGAAACACATTTATACTAAGAGCTGGTAAAAAGATTAACAAATTTCGAATTGGAACTAATATTAATTATATTAGTCAATCTTTAACTCAAACTGATAGTAATTTGTTTGACGATTTATTGCAAACTCCTACTAATATTGACGTAAATAGATTCAGAGACTCTGGTCATCAAGGACACTGGACTGTTTACGCAAAAAATCCTTTTCAAACTATAAAACAAACTAGATTTGACGATTTGACTGATTTGGTTAATACTGCGGTTGATTTAAGTTATGATTTTAATAAGCATATATCTATAAATTATAATGGAAGTGTTAATTTAAGATCAGTTCAAAGTCAATCCCATGAAGATGGATTTACAAAAGTTTTTAACTATGTATATGATTTTTCTCCTTATGTTGATAATCAGCAAGGCTCAAGTCCAACATATGAATCTTTAGGAGGTTCTCCAATTAATTCTAGTTATTTTATAAGCCAATCTTTCGGAAGAAACTACTATGGTGATTTATTGTTAAATTTTGACTACGATTTAACAAAGGATATTAGCTTTAAACTAAACTTAGGAAATAATATTCAAGATAATTACTTCAGAATAAATACTCAAGGTGGAACAAATTTAGACACTTTTGGTTATTATGATATTAAAAATGTTTTGCAAAGAACAAATCCTGGATTATTGTCAAATTTTTCAACATTATATAGAAAAGTAGCATTTTTTGCTAACCTAGATTTAGGATATAAAGATTATTTGTTTTTGAATGCAACAGCAAGATACGAAAAGTCTTCAGCAGTTATTAAATCAGCATTTTACCCTTCTGTTGGACTATCATTTGTTCCAACAAAAGCTTTTGATGGATTAAAAAAGAACGATATTTTAAATTATTTTAAATTAACTGCTAGTTATGTAAGTGTTGGTAATTCATCACCAGTTCCTGCATATGCTACAAATAACACCGCTCAATTGGTTGGTGGATATCCATATGCTGATTTAATATCTTACCAAGTTAGAAGAAATCAAACTAACAAAATGATTAAACCTGAAACAGTAACTACTCTTGAGTTTGGAGCTACTCTTGGCTTCTTTAAAGATAGAATAACACTAGATGGGTCTTATTACAATACAGAAACTAAAGATTTAATTACTCAGGCAACTTCTTCAAGAGCAACGGGTTTAACATCTATACTTGATAATACTGGAAGCCTAACAGATAAAGGTTATGAAATTGATCTGGGGATAACTCCAATTAGAAGTAAGGATAATGGATTTAATTGGAACATTAGAACTAGTTATTCACGATCTAAAACTATAGTAACCTCACTTTCTAATGGCGTGAATTCTGTGAATTTAGCATCTAATACTTTTATTGGAGTGTTTGCTGAAGTTGGCGAACAATTTCCTTTAATTAAAGGAACTGCTTATGTTAGAGATCCGGATGGAAATATAATTGTAGGTGCCGACGGGTTACCTAAAAGAACTACAACCTTTGAAAAGCTGGGTAAATCAACACCTGATTATATTATAGGTTTAACAAACACTTTTTCATACAAAGGAGTATCTTTGAAAGCAGTAGCAGATTATAGAACGGGTCATAGTTTTTATTCTGAGGCATATGATAGAATGGCTTTTGCTGGATATACTGAGGAATCAGCTTCACAAGACAGATTTGTTGGATATGTAGTACCTAATTCGGTTCAACTTGTTGCTGGTAATTATGTTCAAAATACGACTCCAGTAAATGGAGGCGGTTCAGCGGGCACTTTAAATTATTTTAACCAAAGGTATAATAGCACTGGTGAAGCATTATTAGTTGATGCAACAGCTTTAAAAATTAGAGAAATTTCCTTAAGTTATGATTTACCAAAAAAAATGTTAAAAGATACAGGTGTTAGTTCGTTTACCTTCGGAGTTAATGCCAGAAATCCTTTTGTATTTTTCTTTAATACTGGTCATGGTATAAAAAATAGAGGTTTTGCTGATCCAGAAGCTAATAGTTCATCAGGTAATGCAATAGGGTTGGCTAATGTAGGACAGTATCCAACAACTAAAACTTACGGGTTTTCAATAAATGTAACTTTTTAAAAAAAAAATTATGAAAAAAATAAAATTTATTTTACTTGCATCTCTTGTCCTAGGATTTCTATCCTGTGACAATTACTTAGACGTAAATACTGACCCAAGTAATTTGCCTGGAGAAAAGTTGAGTCCATCCAAGATACTTCCGGGGGCACTATCTGGTGCAGCTGCTGTTCAAGTTACGACTATGAATGAATTAGGTAATGTGTTTACAAATGCTTGGGCAGGAAATGTTTCGGCATACACTGGAGTATACACAAGAGAATTTCAGTTAACAATTGATAATGCCTTTGGTAATGGAATATGGAATAATCTTTATTTAAATATAAATAATTTTCAAGCTATTATTGATTATAAGGATAATACAGGAAAATATGACAATTATAAGGCAGTTGCAAAAATATGTAAAGCACACTACATGCAATATATTGTTGATTTATATGGAGATGCTCCCTACACAGAGGCTTTTAAAGGTGTAGATAATAGAACACCTAAATATAATGATGATCAGTTTATATATAGAGATTTATTTAAATTATTAGACGAAGCTAGGTTTGCTCTAGATCCTGCTAACACAAATCCTAATGCTGATGATATTGCACCTTATGATATTATGTTTCATGGTAATTATTTAACATGGACAGAGTTTGCTAATACTGTCGAATTAAGAATGTTGTTGAGAATGTCTAACTGTAATGGAACTTTAGCTGCTTACAGGGATACAAGACTAGCTGCATTAAGTTCAAGCTCTACTCCTGGTTTTATTTCTTCGGATGTATTTGTTAATCCGGGATATAGCGCAGCTAATGATGCACAAACTAATCCTTTTTATGCTACTTTTGGTTGGGATTCTGCTGGTAACCCAACAGGTAACAGAACAGCTATTTGTCCATCTGGTCATGTATATAAGTCCTTAAATACAAATGCAACTTGGAATTCAGGTGCTGCACCAGACATTATTTCAGGTTCTGGCATTAAGTATGCTAATGTAGCTGATGGTAGAAGGTCTAGATTATTTGCATCAGGTGCGAATCAATCTGTTATTCGTGCTGTAACACAAGGAAGTCCAAATGTTGATGTTTATCCTGTCGGTAATACGCCATCTGCACCTGGAAGAATTGGAAGCGGTTTGTTTAATTCGAACCTACAAAATCCTGCTCCAGCTACTGTTAAAGATTATGCCCCAAACAATATTTATGTAATGTTGTCTTCTGAATCTGAATTTCTTCAAGCTGAGGCTGCACTTAGATATCCGTCATTATTTGTAGGTGTTTCTTCTCATTTTAATACGGGAATTTCTAATTCTTTCACTCATTTAAATTCTACAATTGGTACCTATTTATTAACGATTGCAACAAAACCAAATTTCGGATACAATGTTGCAAATACATTTGCTCAAAATTTACATGCAATAATGTATCAAAAATGGGTAGCACTTATTGGAACTCATGGTATTGAGTCTTTTATTGAATATAATAGAACGGGATATCCTTTAACACCTTTAGCTACTAACGCTACACAGTTGATTAAACCAAGACGTTTAATTTATCCAATATCTGAGTATGTTGCAAATTCTGCTAATGTGCCCAATATCACACCTGATCAAATTTTTGCTGCAACAGATCCTTCTCATCCTTTCTGGATGTTAGGTGATCCAGCATTAGGAAATTAATATCATTTATGCTTATATTTAAGACCGTCAGAAATGGCGGTCTTTTTTTATTTAATTCAATTTTCTTTTTATCTACCTTTGTAACGTTTATTTAACTTTGAATTTTAAATTTTTGTTTTCGCAAAATTTTAAGTTAGATATATCTTACCAAGTTTGAATCAGTATGAAATACATTTTATTTTTTATTTTATTTTATTTTAATTTTTCTTATTCACAAGATAAAAACAAACAAGACAATCCAAAAAGTTTAATAAAAACCGAAGCTCAAAAAGCCAAAGAGCTAGCAAGAAAAGCGCCTATTTCTTTATACAAGATTTACACAATTCAAAAAGACACAATTTTGGTTGATACGACTTTAACCATAAAAAAAGAATATGATTATAATTATTTGAGAAAAGATAATTTTGGTTTATTACCTTTTTCAAATGAGGGACAACCTTACACTACCTTAGATTTCGGATTAAGAAAATTTAGTGCTTATCCTGAGTTTGGCTATATAGGTAAGCAATTTGCATATCTTGGTGTTAATGATATAAAATATTATTCTGTTCCAACCCCTATTACTCAATTATATTTTAAAACAGTAATGGAACAAGGTCAAAATGTAGATGCATTAATTTCGGTAAATACTTCAAAGCAGTTTAATTTTTCAATAGCATTTAAAGGTCTACGTTCCTTAGGTAAATATATTAATCAGTTGTCAAGTACTGGAAATTTTAGATTTACGACTAGTTATTTTACTAAAAACGAAAAATATCATATTAATTTTCATTTTACAGGTCAAGATATATTAAATGGTGAAAATGGTGGATTGACAAACGTTGAAGATTTTGAAAATGGAGATAAAGCTTTTGATAATAGAGCTCGATTACAAGTTTATTTTAAAGATGCAAAAACACTATTAAAAGGTAAACGCTTTTTTGTAGACCATAATTTAAGAATTAATAGCAACGATGCTGAAAATAATTTATATCTTTCTCATCAATTTATTTATGAGCATAAGTTTTTTGAATTTAATCAAGTTACAGAAGCTTCCACTAATAATAATTCTACTTTAACGTTTAATCGTTTTGGGAATGCATTTGTATCAGGAAATATTATTGATCAATCTTTCAATGATAAAACATACAATAAAGTAGGTTTAGTTTTTGAAAATAAAACTTTAGGTAAATTTCAATTTTTTGCAGAAAATTTTATTTACAACTATAATTTTAGTAATCCGTTTACGGTTGTAAGCACGGGTAATACAAGTGAAATTTACGCAATTAATACTTTAAAAGGAAGTATAAATTCAGTAGGTGGCGAATACAATTATCAAAAGAAAAATTGGAAAGGTGTGTTTACTTATTCCAATTCGGTTTCAAAACAAGCCATGCGTAATTTAGATGCATTTATTACTTACAAAGTTGATAGTAAAACAAATTTTTCATTTCAATATCAAAACATAAGTAAACTACCTAATTTTAATTACCTGCTAAATCAAAGTAGTTATTTCAGTTACAATTGGGTTAATAATTTTAAAAATGAAAAGATAAATACTATCTCTGCTATTGCAAATACTAAATGGCTGAATGTTGCAGTAAAATTTACAACATTAAATGATTATTTATATTTTGCTGATACATCAGATAATATTATTTATCAATTTGTATCACCAAAACAATTTGCAAATACAATAAGCTATGTATCATTAAAGTTAGGAAGAGAATTTAAGTTCAGAAAATGGGCTCTTGACAACACTTTTTTATATCAAACTGTCGCTCAGGATGAAGCAATTTTAAATGTTCCAAAATATACAACTCGAAATATGTTATATTATTCGAATCATTTTTTTAAACGTGCATTATATATCCAAACTGGAATAATTTTAAATTATTTTTCTAAATACTATCAAAGTGATTACAATCCTATTGTTGGAGATTTCTTTATTCAAAATAAGAAGTTAATTGGCGATTTTCCAATGCTAGATTTTTTTGTAAATGGAAGAATTCGCCAAACAAGAATTTATTTAAAAGCGGAACATTTCAATTCTAGCTTTACTGGAAATAAATTTTATGCAACACCTACATCGCCGTACCACGATTTTATAATTCGATTTGGTTTAGTTTGGGATTTTTTCCAATAAAATAAATATTAAAATTCAAAATGCTCGATAAAAACATTCAAATAGCTGTAGAAAAAGGCGAAATGCTTCCTTTAATGGAAGAATTTTATACCATTCAAGGCGAAGGATTTCATACTGGAACTGCAGCTTATTTTATTCGTATTGGAGGTTGTGATGTCGGTTGTCACTGGTGTGATGTAAAGGAAAGTTGGAATGCTGCGATTCATCCACCCACACAAACAGATATTATTGTTTCAAATGCAAAAAAATATGCAGATACTGTTGTGGTAACTGGTGGCGAGCCTTTAATGTGGGATATGAGTTTATTGACAAAAAAGTTAAAAGAAGCTCACTTAAAAATACATATTGAAACTTCTGGAGCTTATAAATTATCAGGTAATTGGGATTGGATTTGTCTTTCTCCCAAAAAAAATAAATTACCAACTCAAACGGTTTATGATAATGCAAACGAGTTGAAGATAATAATTTATAACAAACACGATTTTATTTTTGCTGAAGAACAAGCCTTGAAAGTAAACCAAAATGCCATTTTATTTCTTCAACCTGAGTGGAGTAAAAAGGAAGAAATGACACCTCTTATTGTAGAATATGTAATGAAAAATCCAAAATGGCGCGTTTCATTGCAAACTCATAAATATTTAAATATACCTTAAAAAAGAAATCTTGTGAAAAAATTACTGATTTTAGCCATTTTTTGTATTGTTTTTCAAAATTCATATTCACAAACTGAAAAACAAATTTCATCAGAAAATGAATCTTCTTATAATTCAGGAGGTGTTGAAGTGAAACCTGAATTTCCTGGTGGTATTAAAGAATTTTATAATTTCATTGCTAAAAATTACAAAGTTCCCGATGTCGCAGGTTTAAAAGGCAAATTACTCATTATGTTTATTATTGATAAAGATGGAAGTTTGACCAATATAGAAGTAAAAAAAGACTTAGGCTTTGGTACGGGAAATGAGGCAGTTAGAATACTTAAACTTTCGCCTAAATGGATACCAGCAAGGCAAAATGGACAAAATGTGAGATGTTCCTATTTAATTCCAATAAATATAGAAACAGTAAAATGATCATTTTGTAACAATAACTATTTTTCTGTTACTAATGTAATGTCTTAAATAATTTTGTTTACTGAATAAATAAAATATATATTTATAAAAATTTTTAACCAAAAACAATAACAATGAAAAATTTTATTATTACTCTATCACTAGTACTTATTGCACAATTTGGATTTTCACAAGCAACTGACGAAGCATTTAAAAAAGATGTTTTGAAAGTTATTGAAAGAAGCGGTTCAGCAAATCAAATGAAATCTGCCAAAAAGCAGATTTTAGCTATGATTCCAGAAGATAAACAAGCTTCATTTATAGTAGATTTTGATGCAACTCTGCCAGCTTTATATGACAAACTTGCAGTAATTTACATGGCAACTTATACTAAAGAAGATATCAAGGCAATGTTAGCTTTTTACGAAAGCCCGGTAGGAAAAAAAATGGCAGACAAATCGGGTGAATTAATGGAAAAATCGCAAGAAGCAGGAAAAGAATGGGGTGAAGGCTTACAAACGATGATGGCTAAATATATGCAATAGTAAATTTATAAAGACTAAATTTAATCCTAACCCTAATGTTAGGATTTTTTTATATAAATATTTTTGCTAAATAGTCAAAATGTTCACCTTTTTGAATTAACTGACATTGCAAACTATTTTTTAGCACTATTTTTTGAAATGTTATATAATCCAAATACAACCAAGGGAAAGGTACTTCAGTTTGATTTTTATAGGAAATTGTAAACGTCAATTCACCATAATAATTATCGGTACGAACTAGGTAAGAACCGTCTTCGTTTTTATCAAACATATAGATTATATCAGAGGAATCAATTAAAATTTGCCCGTTTGGACTCAATAAATTTTTAAGTTTTCGGAGGTATTTGGAAGTTTCGGATAAAGTCCCAAAAATACCTGTGCCGTTCATTAACAATAGAATAGTGTCGAATTTAATGTTATCAATTTCTAAGATGTTTTGAACTTTTGCATTTTTCAATCCACGAAGTTGACAAGTTTTAATGGCATTTCTTGAAATATCAATTGATGTTACATCGAATCCTTTTTCTTGCAAATATAAACTGTGACTTCCAGCGCCACAACCTACGTCCAGAATTTTACCTTTTGAAAGTTGAAGAGCTTTTTGTTCTAATTTCGGCATTTCGATATAAGTCCGAAAAAGATAAGCAACATCCATTTCATCGGCTTCTGAAATATTAGTTTCTGTGACAATATTTTCTGGCGAGTTATGGGTTTGAAAATCGAGAATTGCTTTGCCGAATAAATCGATCATAAAAAGTTTATGAGTTTAAAAGTTTATGAGTTTAAAAGTATAATTTTGTGGTTTAAATAATTGACGCATTGACACATTTTCAAATTGACACATTAGAAAAACTTGCTAAAGATAAGCAAATCGAAAATAAAAAGTATTTTGATAAGCTGAAAAAGAAAGCACCCAAAAATTTGGATTATGTGATGCAAGATTTACACGATGCCGAATTTAAAAGAACCAATTGTTTGGATTGTGCTAATTGTTGTAAAACTACGGGACCACTTTTTACTTCGGCTGATATTGAACGGATTTCAAAGCATTTCAAGCAAAAACCTCAACAATTTATTGACCAATATTTACGAATTGACGAAGACAAAGATTATGTTTTACAAAGTGTTCCGTGTACTTTTTTAGAAGCCGATAACAAGTGTTTTATTTATGATGTTCGTCCAAAAGCTTGCAGAGAATTTCCACATACGGATAGAAAAAAGTTTCAGCAAATTGTTGATTTGACCTTAAAGAATGTAGCGATTTGTCCTGCGGCTTATAATATTGTGGAAGAAATGAAAAAAAAATTACCGTTATAAAATGAAAATATACAAGTCAAAAATAGATTGGTGGCTGGGATTAGTTTTAGTTTATCCAATATTTAAAAGTATCATTAGTATTACTGATGGAGAATGGATTGGATACTTGGGAATTGTGCTTTGTTTTCTGATTATTTTTTTTATATCAAAATCTACCAGATACATCTTTGCAGAAAATCAACTTATTGTTAAATGCATGTTTATTGTAAACGATAAAATTGAAATTTCAAAAATCAAGAAAATAGAAAAGACAAATTCCCTTTTAAGTTCACCAGCCTTGTCATTAGATAGAATCGCGATTAAGTTTAACAAGTATGATGAAGTTTATATTTCACCAAAAGAAAAACAATCATTCATCGAAGATTTGTTGAAAATAAATCCTGTAATTGAGGTAGCTATTTAGTTGTAAATCAAATACTTCTTCCGCATAACTTTAAAATCCTGCAAACCTTTCTCCCAAGATTTTCTAATATCTTTTTCTGAAATTTCATTTTCAATTTGTTGTTGTAGTTTCTTTGTTCCAGCCAATTTCGTGAAAAAATCAGTAAAAAATTTTGATTTGTCAGCAGTTGAATTATAGGCTTTAATCAGCCATTTTAATTCTAATTTATCTACTTTTGGAATCGTTGTCAAATTTTCGCCATAACAAACTTGGTCTTTATAAACAGGTTCTTTAGCCCCAAAATTAGAGATTGGAGTAAAACTAAAATCACTTTTTGGCAAAAACGGAGAGCCATATATTTGAAATTGCATTTCGGTGCCACGACCAACACTGACATTTGTACCTTCAAATAAACACAAACTCGCATATAAATTTATTGCTTGATCGTTTGGCAAATTTGGTGAAGGTTTTACTGGCAAACTATACCTCATTTCTCTTTTGTAATTCAAACAAGGAATCACTTTTAACTTGCATTGAATTCTGTTTTTCAACCATTTTTCGCCATTAATCATCTTGGCATATTCACCAATTGTCATTCCGTGAAGTAATGGAATTTGGTGCATTCCAACAAAACTTGTGAATTCTTTTTCTAAAATTGGACCATCAACAATGCTTCCATTCGGGTTTGGTCGGTCTAAAATAATTAACTGAATATTGTTCTCGGCGCAAGCTTCCATGATATAATGTAATGTCGAAATATACGTGTAAAAACGCGCACCAACATCTTGCAAATCAAAAATCAGTACCTCAATTCCAACTAATTGTTCCGATTTTGGTTTTTTGTTATTACCATATAATGATATGATTGGTAAATCAGTTTTAGTGTCTTTTCCGTCGGTTATATGTTCGCCAGCATCTGCTGTGCCACGGAATCCGTGTTCTGGCGCGAATATTTTTTGAATATTTATTTTTTGTTCTAATAAATAATCTACTAAATTAACAAGACTTACACTAGTTCCGCTTCCGTGAGTTTTATTTGTTACAATAGGTTTGTATATGTATAATATTCCAGTTTGATTTGTAACAATTCCAATTTTTTTATCTTTTAAAAGAGGTAAATATTCAATTGAATTTTCTGCACCGGTTTTTACCTTTGAAAATGAGGTAATATTTGTATCTTGTTTTGATTCCTCATTTTCTATTTGCTTTTGATTAATCTGACTCTTACAAGAAATAAAAATCAAAAACAATAATCCAATTTTCATATAACTTTTCATAAATAATTTTTAATCTATTAAATCCTTGCAATCAGTGGCAAAAACTTTCTTTACCTTTGCAATAACTATAAATTACAAAGTTTGAATTTAGAATATTTTATAGCAAAACGACTCAACACTGCTAAAGATTATAAAAGTAGTATATCTGCCCCAATAATAAAAATTGCAATTACAGCTATTGCTCTTGGAATTATAATGATGATAATTTCTGTTGCAACTGGTACTGGGTTGCAACAAAAAATTCGACAAAAAGTTTCTGCTTTTAATGGGGATATCATCATTTCAAGTTATAATAATAACCAGTCAGATGTTAGTACTGAACCTGTTTTTATAAATCAGAATTTTTATCCAAAATTTAAAATAGTTGAAGGAATTAAGCATGTTCAAGCAGTTGCAAATAAAGCTGGAATAATTAGAACAGAAACTGCATTTGAAGGAATTATTTTTAAAGGAGTTGGTAATGATTATGATTGGGATAATCTGAAAGAATATTTAATTCAAGGTCAAATTCCTCATTTTAAATCAAACTTAAATAATGATGTATTAATTTCTCAATATCTCTGTAATAGACTTCATTTAAAGTTAGGCGATAGTTTTAACACTTTCTTTATGAAAGAAGGAGAAAATAAATTACCAAATTCCAGACGATTTAAAATTAGTGGAATTTTTAATTCTGGATTTCAAGAATTTGATGCATCATACATTATTGGAGATTTACGCCATATTCAAAAAATTAATAAGTGGGATTCTAACCAAGTTGGTTCTTTTGAAGTATTTGTTGATGATTTTACAAAAATTCAACAAAAAGCAGATGAAGTATACAAGCAAATCGCCTCAACTTTAGATTCAAAATCTATAATTGAAAAGTATTATTACATATTTGATTGGTTAAAACTTTTTGATTTCAATATTATTGTAATTCTTATTGTAATGATAGTTGTCTCTACAATAAATATGGTTGTAGCCCTTTTAGTATTAATTCTAGAGAGAACGCAAATGATTGGTATTTTGAAGTCTTTAGGTGCTAATAATTGGCAGATAAGGAAAATATTTTTGCTAAATGCATCTTACATAATTTTTAGAGGATTGACATTCGGGAATTTTATTGCGATTTCAATTCTTTTAATTCAAAAATTTACAGGTTTTATTAAATTAAATCCAGAAAATTATTACGTTAATCAAGCCCCAGTTGAAATAAATTTATTTTATATCTTAGTATTAAACGTTAGTATTGTGCTAATTTGTCTTTGTGTTCTCTTAATACCTTCCTACATAATAACAAAAATCACCCCATCAAGAGTTTTACGATATCTGTAATACTGAATGAAATTAATATGTTGAGTAAATCGTTTAAAATTCTAGGTTTAAAACTCACTTTTTTGTGTTTGTATTTGTTAGAGTGCGTTTCAATGATTGTCAATGGATAATATTTTATAATTTTATGCTCAAAATATTTTGATTCAACATATTCACTAGTAGAATTTTAAAATTTGTTTCAAATATTTTCACGATAAAGGTTGTGGGATTAAAAAAGAGTTTTAATTTTGCAGACACCGAGAGTAGTAATTTTCACTTAAAATTGGGTTAGATTTTTGGAAAACAGGTTTTTTTTAAATTTTAATTAATTGGTTTAAAAAAAGAAATATTTTTTTTCATTTTTCTTGCTTGTTAAATAAAAAGGATTACTTTTGCACCCGCTAACAATGTTAGAG
>JACMPO010000236.1 GCA_014377455.1 Flavobacterium sp. | reverse complement strand
TAGAAATTCAAGTAAAACAAAATGTAAGAATAAATTCTAAAGCGTATATTTGTATAAAATAAAGATTAATCATTAAAAATGAACAACTCCATTGCAGGATTTTCTAAATTATCTAAAGCAGCTAAAATCAACTGGATTGCAAACGAATATTTTTCTGACCCGCAGCAAGCAGTAAATACAATCAAACAATATTGGAACTCTGATGAAACTTTACAACAACTTCACGATGAGTTTATAGAAAATACAATAACCAATTTTTATTTACCACTTGGAATTGCCCCAAATTTTTTAATAAACGGAAATTATTATTCGGTACCCATGGTAATTGAGGAAAGTTCGGTTGTTGCAGCAGCTGCGAAAGCGGCAAAGTATTGGGCTGAACGCGGAGGTTTTAAAGCCTCAGTTTTGAATTCAGAAAAAATTGGTCAAGTTCATTTTGAATTTAAAGGAAACTCTGAAAAGCTTCATGAGTTTTTCGAAAAAATCAAACCAAAATTATTGCAGGATACAGATAGTATTACTAAAAATATGCAAAAACGTGGTGGCGGTATATTAAATATAGAATTAAGAAACAAAACCAGCGTTTTAAAAAATTATTATCAACTACATGCTACTTTTGAGACTAAAGATAGTATGGGTGCAAATTTTATCAATTCGTGCTTAGAACAATTTGCAAAAACTTTAAAAACTGAAGCTCTTCAGTACACTAAATTTTCTGATATCGAGAAAAATATTGAAGTGATCATGTCTATTCTGTCAAATTATGTTCCTGCTTGTATAGTAAGAGCAGAAGTTTCGTGCAAGGTTGAAGATTTAGCAGATAAGAATATTTTAAACCCACTGGAATTTGCAACTAAATTTATACAAGCAGTAAAAATTGCAGAAATCGAACCTTTTAGAGCGGTAACTCACAATAAAGGAATAATGAATGGAGTAGATGCAGTAGTTTTAGCAACCGGCAATGATTTTAGAGCCGTCGAAGCAGGAGTTCACGCTTACGCGGCTCGAAACGGAAGTTATTCTAGTTTATCTCATGCTAAAATCGAAAATAACATTTTTACTTTTTGGCTCGAAATTCCACTTGCGCTAGGCACGGTTGGCGGACTTACATCACTGCATCCCTTAGTTAAAATGGCTTTAGAAATTTTAGAAAAACCTAGTGCTCACGATTTAATGAAAATTGTTGCTTCGGCTGGATTGGCACAAAACTTTGCCGCGTTAAGGAGTTTAACTACCACTGGAATTCAAGAAGGACACATGAAAATGCACATTAACAACATTTTAAATCAATTTCAAACCACCGCCGAAGAACGTAAAATTATTAAAAAACATTTTGAGACCAATTCAATTTCGCATGCAACCGTGGTAAGTTTTATCGAAAATTTGAGAAAAAAATAGGAGCTAATGGTTTAGGCAATTATATAAACCATATTCCTGCTTTCATTTCAAAACTCCATTCCCGAAAAAAAATCGGGAAAGGAGGTTTTTCCCTTCAATCAGGGCTAGTACATTTACTTTAGGGAACTAAAACAGAATTACAAATCAATTATTTTGAAAAATAAAACCTTTTACAGCAACGGAAAATTATTACTCACAGCTGAATACTTAGTACTTGATGGAGCAAAAGCGTTGGCTTTACCCACAAAGTTTGGACAAAATTTAATAGTTGAAGAAACAACAGGAAATGCAATCGAGTGGACTAGTTTTGATGCTGATGGAACTATTTGGTTTCAGGATAATATTAAATTTCAAGACATACTATTTGAAAATAAAATTGATAATAATAACAAAATTAGAAATACATTACTCAAAATTTTGCACGTAGCTTATACTTTAAATCCTGATTTTATTACTAATTTTTCGGGATATAAAATCTCAACAGCACTTACATTTCAAAAATCTTGGGGATTGGGAACATCCTCAACTTTACTAAATAATATTGCACAATGGACAAATATTGATGCTTTTGAGTTGCTTCAAAAAAGTTTTGGTGGTAGTGGTTATGACATTTTTTGTGCCCAAAATAATACACCCATTCAGTATCAGTTAATTAATGAAAAACCAGTAGTGGCTCAGGTAGATTTTAATCCAAGTTTTTCTAATTGTATCTATTTTGTTTATCTAAACAAAAAGCAAGACAGCAAAAAAGCTATTAATTATTATTTGAAAAACAAATTAGAAACTGCTAACTATATTTTAAAAATAAACGAAATATCTGATCAAATTTTAAGGTCGAAAACAGCATCAGAATTTGAAATTCTACTACAACAACACGAAAATTATTTGAGCGAAATTTTAAATCAAAAAACGGTAAAGGAGCTTTTATTTTCAGATTTTGAAGGCACAATAAAAAGTCTTGGAGCTTGGGGTGGCGATTTTGTTTTAGTAGTTTGTCAAGTAAATCCAACAGATTATTTTAAAAATAAAGGCTTTGAAGTTTGTATTCCTTACAAGGAAATGATTTTATAAATGTATGACCATTTCTTATTTGGTTCCTGTCATTTTCCAGCAATCCTTAACATGATCATTTACCATACCAGTAGCTTGCATGTGGGCATAAACAACTGTAGATCCTACAAATTTGAAACCTTGGCGTTTTAAATCTGCGCTAATTTTATCAGATAAAGGTGTCGTTGATGGTATATCAAGAATTGATTTTCTAAAATTTTGAATTGGTTTACCATCTACAAAATCCCAAATATATTTTGAAAAACTACCAAATTCTTCCTGAACTTTTACAAAAGCAATGGCATTACTTATTGTTGCTCTAATTTTTAATTGATTTCGTATAATTCCAGAATTTTGAAGTAACTCCTGAATTTTATCTTCTTTATAATTCTTGACTTTATGGTAATCAAAATTATCAAATGCTTTTTTGAAATGCTCTCTTTTTGATAATATTGTATACCAACTTAGTCCTGCTTGAAAGGTTTCGAGAATTAAAAATTCAAATAACACAGCGTCATCATAAACTGGAATTCCCCATTCGTCGTCATGATATTTTTTGTACAAATCATCTTTTTCACACCAAGCGCATCGAGTTTTGTTCTTCATTTAATTGTCGTTAGCTAAATATTTTTTTATTAAATCATGTCCTAAATAAATTAATGGCGTTAAAACTATAGCTAAAACTAACTTGAAAACATATCCAGTAAGAGCTGATGTAATAAATGTTGTAAAACTTATTTTACCTGGTAAATAAAATGCGATTCCTAAAACAATAAAACTATCAAATAACTGAGAAATAACTGTAGATCCTGTGCTTCGCAACCACATTTTTCGATCGCCAGTTTTGTTTTTGAAAAAATGAAAAATTGAAACATCAATAAGTTGTGACGTTAAAAAGGCGATTATGCTTCCTACAATTATCCACATGCTTTGACCAAAAACTGCTAAAAATTGTGAATCACTCACTGGACTAATTCCTTTTGCGGCTGGAATATAAATGGCAATTAGTAAAATGAGAAACGAATAAGCAATTAAAAATGCCGTGATTATGGAAAGTTTTTTAACGCCTTTTTCGCCAAAATATTCATTTATTAAATCGGTTGATAAAAAAACGATTGGCCAAGGAACAATTCCCATACTCATTACAAAAGGTCCTATTTGAATTAGTTTTCCGCCGATTAATTCTGCAACAACGGCATTTGTAATGAAAATTCCTGCGAGCACTACAAAAACCAATTCTTTTTTTGTTTTGAACATAAAAAATTAAAAAAACTTCATATACAAATATAGCATTGTTTCTATATTTTTAAAATAAATTATTATTTTATATCATATTAAATAGTTGAATAGTTATTGAGCAAAATGATTTTAATTTCTAATAAAATAAAAGCAACCATTTATAAATTAAATGGATAATTTTTTTTATCATTTTTTTTTCTTAATTGTTATTTAAATATCAAAAAAATGTAAAATGAAGAAAATTACCTTACTATTGCTACTTTAGGTAGGATATCTATTAAATGCACAGATTATTGAATTACTAAACAATAACCCAATTAAATTATGTGCATCAAATGCAAATGAAAATTAAAGTTATGAGCAGAATCCTTAAACTTTTATTTAAAAATTTACCTTTTCAAACTAAAATGTCCTTTAGTTTCAGTGTCGTTTTGGTCAATTTTAAAGCTGTACCAATAATCATCTGACGGAAGCAGTTTCCCATTAAAAGTTCCATCCCAAAAGTTATTTATAGAATTTAAAACTAAAATTAATTTTCCATAGCGATCGTAAATTTTTACTTCTGATGCTGGGTAATATTCTAAACCTTTAATTGAAAAATAATCATTGATTCCGTCATTATTTGGAGTGAAAAAAGCAGGCATCGAAACGACTATAAATTTAAACTTATCTGCTCCGCAATTATTTTTATCTCTAATATAAGCAGTATATTGTCCACCATTCAAAACTGTAAAAATATTAGAATCTTGATAGTTTTCACCATCTATAGAAAATTCATAATTTCCATTTCCAGTATAATTTATAAGTGCCAAGCCACCGTTTTGAGTAACCGATATAATGAGTGGCAACATAATTTGATTCACCGTGATTGTTTTAGTTTTACTACAATTTTCAGGCGCAAGTGATGTTACAACTACCATATAAAATCCTGGTAACTGGGTGGTAATGGTTTGAGAAGTGGCACCTGATGACCATAAAAAAGTGGCATTGGAAATTCCAGCATCAAGAGTTAGAGTTGCGTTTTCACACAGATTATAGGTTTCATCACTTACATTAGGCAATTGATATACATTTACAGTAACAGGAATTTTTGCACTCAAACAGCCATTATTAGTTCCTTGTACATAATAAGTTGTTTGCTGATTTAAAATAGGCGTGGTGAAAGTGTTGCCTGTTGCTACAGGAGTTACATTTGTTAAAGAATCAAACCAATTTATTGTACCCACATTTGATGATGCCATTAAGTTAGCCGTATTATTGCCGCAAATAGTAAAATTTGTAGATACGTTAACAGTAGGCGTTACATTTATAGTTGCTAAAATTGGTGTTCGTGTTCCAGTATTACAGCCTATGGGAAAAGCATCTACATAATAAGTGGCGGTTGCCGTTAGTGGCGGTGTTGTATATGAATCTCCTGTTGCTAAAACTATTCCTCCTGTTGGGTTTTGATACCATTTTATAGTTCCATTTGCTGCGGTCGCGTTTAAGGTTAGTGTTCCTGAATCGCAAGTTGATGATGGTGTTGTTGTTGTAATTATTGGTATTGCAATTGTCGAACTAGTTGATATTTGCAAAATCGGATCTCCAGGCATACCACCATATTCAACTATATATCCTTTTGGTTGGTAGTTTCCAATAGGCTCACCAGTATCGGACAAATCGTTCCATGAACCCGTTATTCCAACCCCTGGAGCGGTAATATGGGCATAATCTTCATTACCAGAACTATTGGGTTCTCCGGTATTCCAAAAAGCAAAATTTGGAGTATTACCATTGGATAATCCATTCCAAAAATTTAGACCTATTTCTGGTCCTGTCATCCAGCGCCAAACGCCTTCAACTTGTTCATCGCTTCCACCAATCCATCCAGCACCAGAAGCTTGTGCACCTGAAAGTTGCGCTTCTTCGGCAGAAGTAATAGTAGCTAAATATCCCTGTAAACCATAGTAAGTTGAATTCTGCGCTGCAATTTTTGCATTGGTCCAAGTTATACCAATGTTGGGAATGTATTGATAATAGTGACCATTTGAAGGCAAATAATTAGCCTGACCAATAGTGATTGAAAAGTTTTTGATTCCCGAAGGCGTTGCAGTATTGTTAAAAAAATCAATGTCTTTTATTGCACTTTCCAAATCTAAATAAGTAGGTTGAATTCCTGCTACTCCGGTTAAAGTTAATTTTCCCGAAGTTGGATTCCACTGTGAAATAATTGTAGGATGTGATCCTGAAAGCGTTAAAAAATCTTGACCTTCAATATAACCAGATGAAATTTGAATATAAACTGCATCGACACCAGTATCGTCTGGATCTGTGAAGATCATATTGGTAACAATTTTCATATTTGATAAAGGACAATATACTTGATTTCCCGTTGCAATTAAAATGGGAGCAACGTTAGAGAAAAGCTTATTTTTAGGGTTAAATTTTTTTAATAGTGTATCATTTATTATTTCTGTAGCTCGATATCCAAAAGCTTTAACCGAACTTATAGTTAAGAAAAATGATAGAACAAGAAATATTTTTTTGCACATTCTGTAAAAATAACAATTATACTATTTGATAACTGTTAAAGAATTGAAAATTATGTTTCAAATATTTTTGATTTTTTTGAATAAATCCCAAATCACAATCCCGGCACTAACTGAAATATTTAAAGAGTGTTTGGTTCCAAGTTGTGGAATTTCGATTGTGCCATCGCAAAGCGCGATTGCTTCTTGAGAAACACCGTAGACTTCATTTCCAAAAATTAAAGCTATTTTCTTTTCGGGAACTGGTGTAAATTCATTTAACATTTGCGCATTTTCAACTTGCTCAATTGCAAATACGGAAACAGTATCGTTTTTAAGATTTTCAATTACTTCCAATATGTTTTTATTGTATTCCCATTGCACTGTTTCTGTCGCTCCAAGTGCAGTTTTGTGAATTTCTTTATTAGGAGGAATTGCAGTAATGCCACACAAGTATATTTTTTCTATTAAAAAAGCGTCAGAAGTTCTGAAAACAGAACCAATGTTGTGTAAACTCCTAACATCATCTAAAATTATTAGTATTGGAGTTTTTGACGCTGTTTTGAAATCTTCAATAGATTTTCGGTTGAGTTCGCTATTTTCTAATTTTCGCATTTGTATAATTTTTATATAACAAAAAACCATCTTATTAAATATAACAAGATGGTTTTGATATTTTTAAAATAAAAATTTAGCTTTTTGTAGCTGGAGCATCTGCTGGTGTTGGATCTCCCAAAACATTACCTTTAATAGTAACAATTTTATTTTCTTGTCCAACAGCATTTGATTTAATTGTAACCGTTTTTGTAAACTGTCCAACTCTATCTGTAGCATATTTTACACCAATAACTCCTTTTGCACCTGGTGCAATTGGCTCTTTTGGAGTTGTAGGTACTGTACAACCACATGATCCTTGAGTACTTTCAATAATTAAAGGCTTGTTTCCATTGTTTGTGAATATAAATTCTCTTTTTCCGTCAGCATTGTGAGGAATTGTTCCGTAATCGATAGTTTCATTTTCAAAAACCATTCCAGCACCTTCTACCGATGGTAACTTAGGAGTCGCAACTTTAACTGCTACAGTTTTTTTAGATTTTTTTGCTTTCGACTTGGTCTGAGCATTTGAAGACACAGCTCCAAAAACAACTAACATTGCTACTAATAATATTTTTTTCATTTTAAGTTTATTTAAATAATTAATATCCAAAGTTAAAGAAAATATCGTGCCAAGCTCAAAAAAAAACTTAAAAAAAAATTAAATTTTGCAATACATTCGATTTTGAGTTCAAAATAATTAAATTCGTAAAACTTTAAAATTTAATACAAATACCTTGGCATCAAAAGAAAAAGAAGTTAAAGAAACGCCCTTAATGAAACAATATAACGATATTAAAAGGAAGTATCCTGATGCTTGTTTGTTATTTAGAGTTGGCGATTTTTACGAAACTTTTGGTGAAGATGCAGTTCGTGCTGCCAAAATTTTAGGAATTACGTTGACAAAAAGAGGTGCAGGATCTGAAACTGAAACCGCATTAGCAGGATTTCCGCATCATTCTATAAACACCTATTTACCTAAATTAGTAAAAGCTGGGTTACGAGTTGCTATTTGTGATCAACTTGAAGATCCAAAATTGACCAAAACCATTGTAAAACGTGGTGTTACAGAACTTGTAACTCCCGGTGTTTCCATGAACGATGAGGTTTTGCAGTCCAAATCAAACAACTTTTTGGCGTCTATTTTTTTTGGTAAAATATCCATTGGTATTGCATTTTTAGACATCTCAACTGGGGAATTTTTGACCTCTCAAGGGAACATTGAATACATTGATAAGCTATTGCAAAACTTTAATCCAAGTGAAATTTTAATCCAAAAAACCAATAAAAATCAATTCAAAGAAAGTTTTGGAGCTGATTTTAACATCTTTTATCTTGAAGATTGGATTTTTAAAGAGGATTATGCTGTTGAAACGCTAACAAATCATTTTCAAACAAATTCTCTAAAAGGATTTGGAATTGAAGAATTATCTGATGGTATTGTTGCTTGTGGTGCCATCTTATTTTATTTATCAGAAACACAACATAATAGAGTACAGCACATTACCAACATCCAGCGTATTGCTGAAGATGCTTACGTTTGGATGGATCGATTTACAATAAGGAATTTAGAACTCTATCATAGTTATAATCCAAATGCAGTAACTTTAATAGATATTATTGATAAAACGCTTTCGCCAATGGGAGGACGTTTGCTAAAAAGATGGTTAGCTTTACCACTAAAAGATATTAACAAAATAAAAAGCCGTCACGAAGTTGTTTCTTATCTTAAACAAAATCAAGAAATTCTGTACAAAATTCAGTCTCAAATTAAACAAATTTCCGATTTAGAGCGACTTATATCTAAAATTGCAACTGGAAAAGTTTCGCCAAGAGAGTTAATTAATTTAAAAGATTCTCTTGATGCTATAATTCCGATTAAAAATTTGGCGCTTGATAGCAAACAAGATTCTGTTCGAGTTATTGGCGATAGTTTGCACAACTGCGATTTACTTAGAGAAAAAATTCTTAAAACTTTAAATCAAGACGCACCTGTATCAGTTTCCAAGGGAAATGCAATTGCAAAAGGCGTTAATGAAGAATTAGATGAATTAAGAAATATTGCATTTTCAGGCAAGGAATTTTTAGAAGGAATAGAAAAGCGAGAATCCGATGCAACAGGAATTTCATCTCTTAAAATATCTTTTAATAACGTTTTTGGATATTATATCGAAGTGCGAAATACACATAAAGATAAAGTTCCTTCCTATTGGATTAGAAAACAAACTTTAGTCAACGCTGAGCGATATATTACCGAAGAACTAAAAGAATATGAAACTAAAATTCTTGGTGCCGAAGAAAAAATTCATCAAATTGAAACACAATTATTTGATCAATTGGTTCAATGGATTGCAACCTATATAAAACCAGTTCAATTAAATGCAAACTTAATTGCACAATTGGACTGTCTTACCTCGTTTACACAACTGGCAATAGAGAATAATTATGTTTGTCCAGCACTTGATCTTTCGTTTGAATTAGAAATAAAAAACGGTCGTCATCCGGTGATCGAAAAACAATTGCCTGTTGGAACGCCATATGTCGCAAATGATGTTTTTTTAGATCGTGAAACCCAGCAATTAATTATGATAACTGGTCCTAATATGTCGGGTAAATCTGCAATTTTGAGGCAAACTGCATTAATTGTTTTGCTTGCTCAGATGGGAAGTTTTGTACCTGCAGAATCTGTTAGGATGGGAATTATTGATAAAATTTTCACTCGAGTAGGAGCAAGCGATAACATCAGTATGGGCGAATCCACTTTTATGGTTGAAATGAACGAAACTGCCTCGATTTTGAATAACATTTCGGATCGTAGTTTGGTTCTTTTAGACGAAATAGGTCGTGGTACAAGCACTTATGATGGAATTTCGATTGCTTGGGCAATAGCCGATTTTCTTCATGAAAATCCTGCAAAACCCAAAACACTTTTCGCAACACATTATCACGAATTAAATGAGATGAGTGAGCAATTTAGTCGCATTCAAAATTATAATGTTGCTGTAAAAGAATTAAAAGATACAGTTCTTTTTGTGAGAAAACTTGTAAAAGGGGGAAGCGCTCACAGTTTTGGTATTCATGTTGCAAAAATGGCAGGAATGCCTCAAACTGTAATTAAAAAAGCTCAAAAATTACTAAAAAAGTTAGAAAAAAATCACTCAAGCGAAGAATTAACGGGTATAAAATCAATGAATGAAGATTTGCAATTGAGTATTTTTACAATTGATGATCCTTTGTTGGAAGAAATTAAAGATGAAATATTAGGATTAGATATAAATACATTAACACCAGTTGAAGCATTAATGAAACTTAATGAGTTAAAAAGGATGATTGGAAAAAGCAAAGCTTAAGGTATCAATAGATTATTTTTTCGAACTAATTTTTTTTAGAAAGGTTTGTGTAATTCATTTTATGTACTATATTTGCACCCGCATTAATAACCAAATAATGTATTTCATTATCATATTGAAATTGCGAAAATAGCTCAGTTGGTAGAGCGCGACCTTGCCAAGGTCGAGGTCGCGGGTTCGAGCCCCGTTTTTCGCTCAGAAATTAAATATTCAAAATGATTTTATGAATTTAAAATCATCAAATATCATTCGCTCGGATGGTGAAATTGGTAGACACGCTGGACTTAAAATCCAGTGAACAGCAATGTTCGTGCGGGTTCAAGTCCCGCTCTGAGTACAAAACCACTTCAATTGGAGTGGTTTTTTGTTTTTATAAAATTTTTGAAAATGGATTTGGCTTGTGTTTTATCTCAATATAAAACTTGTAAACAAAAACTTGTAGTCTAATTTTAATAATCAAAATACCAATTAAAAATATCACAACGCAATCCTACTGAAAACCAAGTTGTATTCTCTTTTTTAATGGTATCTGTATCTGCTGTTGGATTAAAATTCCGATAAATTAAACTTCCAAATATTTTTAAATTTGTTGCAGGATTAATTAAATATCCTGCTTGTACATCAGCAATTAATATTGTTGTTCTATTTCCTTGACCAACTTTTACTCCGGTATCATAAGGACGATTATCATCGTACGCTTTATAAATATTTCCACCATAATTATAAGTGTCAGTTGCAGAATCAAAATCGAAACCACGAACTCCATAAGTAAGTTTTGCATCCCCAAAATATCGCCCTTTATGATATCTAGCTATGGCAATAAGCTCTTTTGCGTTTCCACCCCAGTTATGACCTAAACTCTGATTGCTATGACCATAATTTGTTAAAACATCGCTGTGAGAATATACATAAGGTCTGATATGATTGTACTCTACTTGCAACAACAGGTTTTTAATATTAAAGGCATCATAATATTTTAAACCAAGCTGATAGGCAAATTTGTTTTTCCAACTATTGTCTTGTTTTTTTACTTCAGTTAGCGAGAATTCGTCTAGTAAAAATTGCCCATAAAAATTCACCTGATTGCTAAATTTGTACTTAGTGGAAAGTCCTAATAGTGCATTTCCGCTTTTAGATGATGAGGTAAACTCCACCGTTCGATAAAAAATAATGGGATTAACAAAGTTAAAATCGAAGCCACGATTGTTTTGATTGCTCCAAACTACCGATTCGAAAAAGCCTAAATTTAATCTTTTGGTAACATTCCAACTTAAATAGTGATTTGCAACATACTTTGTAGCATAGGTTTTGTCAATAGTTGCCGCATCTCGAACATCTTTCAGCCACATGTAGGTATTGGTATATTTAATTTTCCAAAAAGAAGTATTTAATTTTAAAAACGGATATGGACTTGCACCATCGCTCATTAATAAAGATCGATATCCATCGCCTATAAAATTTCGTCCATAACCAAGTTGCATATTAAAAAATTTGCTGGGTGTAAATGTCAAATTTGCTTCTGCCAATGGAAAATCGTAAGCATCAGTTTTAAAATCTTTTGCGATTCCTACGCCTGGAATTATAGCTGGATTTCCTCCTGCAGGTTTTATTGATTCAGCATATCGGTTATAATAATCAGCAAATCGTCCTTGGCTTTCAAAAATTGTAGTCGTGAAATCTATCTGATCTCCCAGACCACCACGAATTTGAATCCCTCTGGTATTTACATAAGTATATTTTACTTTACTGGGTTCACTTTTTCCTAGTTGTAAATCGACAATTGGATTCATTGTAAACCAATATCCGTCTCCTTGAATTGCAACAGTATTTTCATTCCATAATTTTTTACCAAGCCACGAAGTTTTATTTTTTAATAATTTTTCGTTTTCTGCGGTAAGATTATAATATTTTGAAACTTCGGAATAAGCGTATGGTTTTGAAGCCGTATGGTTGTTACTTCCAACTTGATTTAACGCACCATCAAATTGAGCATAATAACTATGAGAAAATGGGATATTTAAATTGCTTTTAAATTGTGGATTTTCAAATTTTTTGTAAACAATACTATCAAATTCTACCAGTTCTTTATTTTTATCAATTTTGTTTCCAGCTGGAGTTTTAGCACTATTTTCAGATTTATTAGCTGGTAAAATATTGTTATCAACCAGTGATGGATTTTGCAATGGAATTGAAATTTTTATGGTATATTTTGAGTAAGTTGGCACACCATTAAATGTTGGAGGTTTTATTTTTGGTAATTTCCTAAAAACATTTTTACTTTCGGATATTAAGCTTTCATCATTTGCATCAACATATTGAACCTTAAAATTTCCTTTATCGTCAACTTCAAATAAAACTATAACGGTACCGATATAATTTTTTGATAATTGGTCAGGCACTTTAAAGTTATTGAAAACAAAATTTTGAACTTCAATATTGAAACAGTTTTCAAGCTCAGATGTTTGTAATTTTTCACAATTTGGAAATATAGGAAATTGCTCGCTACTTTTTTGGGAAAATCCGAAAATAGAACTTAAAACTAAACTTAAAAAGACAATTTTTTTGAACATTTTTCTGAAATAAAAAATTAGTAATTTGATGTTATTGATTCATTATTTGCAATTGCTTTAGCCGATGAAGTCCCAATTCTTTTTATACCAAGGCGAATCATTTGGAGTGCATCGTCTGTAGTTTTGATTCCTCCTGACGCTTTTATTGAAAGTGGACTTGCATTTTCTAGCATGACAATTAGGGTTTCTATTGTGGCACCATTGGGTGTATTATTATTAGTTTTAAAAAAACCAGTAGATGATTTAACAAAAACATTTGCATAATTATCTTCTTTAAAATTTGCGATCACTATATTTTTTATAAGTGCACAAATTTTAATTATTTCATCATTATTGAGTGCGGCTACTTCGATAATCCACTTTACAATTTTGTTATTTTCAACTCCTAATCGAGTACAAGTTAAAACTTCATTTTTTATTAAGTGAATATCACCATTTTTAAAAGCTTCGTAATTTATGACAAAATCTAAATCGTCTGCACCATTATTTATAGCTTGTATTGCTTCTAAATATTTTTCATCCGTAGAATTTTTTCCGTCAGGAAAAGATATTACGGTGCCAATGGTTACTTTTGATTTTGAATCAATTATCATTTTTTTTGCTATTGATACAAATTCTGGACGTATCATGATCAACTTAAATTTTTCATCAATGGCTTCTTGGATGAATTTTAATGTGGTGTCTTTATTTTCAGATTCAGAAATACCAGCATCTTCTGAAGTTTTTAAATAAGTTGAATCGAGATAGCTTTTTATATTCATTATAATTTTAATCGAAAGTTACTGTTAGATTCAGTAAATATTGTCAAAAATAAGAAAAATAGCAGTAGTAAAGTAGTTTATTTATAAGAAGATATTTGATAGATAATTCACTATATCTAGCAGTGATTTTTACATTTTTGATCTTAACAAAAGAGGCACTAATTCAACTGGATTAGACAGTTGTTTATTTAGATTTAAAAAAAGAAACCACTATACAGTGGGTTCATTTTTTTTATAAAGTGTAATAATTACTATCCCAAATAATGCTCCTAAAGAATTCGCATACACATCATTTACATCAGGGCATCGAGTTGTTGTAAAAGCGCCTTGGCAGATCTCCATTAATATCCCAAAACCTATGGCACCAAGTAGAATGTAATATTTTAAGAAACTCGATTTATAATGATTTGTAAAAAAGCTGAACCACACTAAAACAAAAATAAAGTAAAATGTAAAATGTACATATTTATCAGAATTATCAATATTAGTATTTTTGCCAATATCACCAAGCGGCATTAAACTTAAAATAGTAACTAAAATAGTCCAGAATAATGCTAATAGCAAAGCTATTTTAAATTTACGCTCCAATTAGTTTTCCATAAGCTTCGTGGTCCAACAAGTCGTCCCATTGAGATAAATCTGAAACTTTAATTTTTATCATCCATCCTTTTCCGTAAGGATCTGAATTTACATTTTCAGGATTTTTTTCTAAATCTTCATTAAATTCTATTACTTCTCCTGATAGCGGCAAAAATAAATCGGAAACTGTTTTCACTGCTTCTACAGTTCCAAAAACAGCATCTTTTTCTAATGTTTGATCTAAAGTTTCAACTTCTACATATACTATATCGCCGAGTTCGCTTTGCGCAAAATGAGTAATTCCTACAGTTGCAATATCGCCTTCAATTGAAACCCATTCGTGATCTTTTGTGTATTTTAAATTACTAGGTAGACTCATTATTTAGTTGTTTTTTGTTTGTGTAAATATAAAGTTTTCTATAAAATTTGAAACCATTTTCAACTTTTAATTTCCAAAATTATAGCGAAGTGTAAAACCTGATCGGATATTTGTTAATGGGAAAGAAGTTGAAATTACTGCTTTTGAGAACGAATGGTCGTAATAGAAAATTATCGTCAAATTTTTACTCAACGAATAATCTGCTGTTAATTTTGCGGACCATATATTTTGACCACCACCGATTTGATTATTGTTATAATCCAAATAGCGTACAATTGTTTTGTTATTTCTATAAGAGAAATCGAGTTTCAAATTGATATCACCTTTTATAATTCCAGTTGGATCGCTTGATAATTGAGATGAAAATATTACATCTTTAAATCGATATCCGGTACCAAGAATATATTCAATTCCTTTTACCTCTGTAAGTAAATTGTTATCAAAACTCAATGACAATGCACGGTCTTTTTTCAGCTCTGCCAAAATTTTAAATGAACTTTTGGTCTCCATATCTAATCTAATTAGCGGACTAAATTGTTCCACTAAGTTTACATTTCCTACTATGGTTTGATTGTAATAATTTCCTCCAGTATCAGTGCCATTTGGGTTTAAATTATAATCAAAATTAGATCGAAACGAGTTTACGGTATAACTTGCTTTATAACTGTGTTGTACTGAGAATCTTTTGAATTTATCTTTAAAAAACTGATATCGCATTAATCCTGTGTATTTGATATTCCAGTTTGGCAATGGAATGTCTCTAAAAATTCCAGTGGATACCTTGTTTGCCGCTTCACCTTGGTGGCTATTTGTAATTCCAAGTCCAGTGTAGGCTGCTAAAAATGCTGGTAATAAAACGGCTTGATTATTTCTGCCGTAACCAATTGGGAAACCATCGGGTCCAATATTTACAGGATTATTTATATCTATTCCTCTGTCGGTAGCAAGTCTGTTAGCAATTATGATTCTATTATTTCTGAAATCGTCAAATGCAGATGAACCATTTTCATCACTTTCTTTAAATGCAGTTTTTAACATTATGGTTGAAGTAGCAAAATTACCTGTATTATGTGGTGATAGCGAAGTGTAATTCCCGTCACTATCTACATTGTACTGTTCCGCAAAATTATTTGCATAAGTCCGATTTCCCGTTAAATCAATTTTAAAATCTGGAAACAAATCCATATTTGCAGTAAAGTCCAAAGTTCTATTAGTGATTTGGGCATAATTCTGATTAAAATCAGGATAGTTTGTAAGCCAACCTCTTTTTGCGGCTTCATATCTTACATCATCTTGATTTCCAAAAACAAATCCTAAGGTAGGTTGTGCAGTCCCAAAAAATCCTATGCTCGGCAAATATCCAGGTAAAGCTGTTCCTTGTGTTTGAACGTAGTTTACTTGTACATTTTTGACGCTCGTTAAAACGCCAATTAATCCATCTACAAAAATATTGGCATCTTTTGCTGGCGTCGCTTTTACTGCTACAATTTTTTCTCCAGGTTTAGGTGCCACTGTAGGAGTTTTTTGAACAGGTTTTTTACTTTTAGTTAAACCAATATATTTATAAAAACCGTCCATGCTTAAAGTAGTATTCAGTTTGTGTGCCGCAGCATTTTGAATAGTATTTCCTAAATTATAAGTTGTGCCATCTTCTGCAGTTACCGATGATAACGCTAATGATGAGGCTTGCCAACTGTAATCACCTGTATAAGTGTAAGTAGATTTCACAAAGCTTAGAGCAGGGATTTTGTTAAGAGGTAGTTCATAATTAACGGTTAACTGCTGGTTATGCTGGTTTGGTGTACCTGCATTCCAGTAATCGGTCCAAATATTATAGCTGTTATCAGGTTTATTATTGGCATCCAAATAGTTTCTAACAATATTGTGAGATGAAGCGGTAAAATTCACTTTCAACGCTTTAGTCAAATTATAGTTAAATCCGTATTGATAATTAAACATAAAATTTCGCTGGTACAACGATTCGAGACCAATACCTGCTACATCAACTAATCTGAATTGTTGCTTATTGTACTGGCGAATAATGTTAGAACTAAATGAAATGTTACTAGGCAAATAATTAAAATTAAAGTCACTCAACATTTTCCAATAACCACTTTTTTGGAATGTTTTCACTTTTTTAAATGGTTCCACAGCCTTTGGTTTGAAAGCATAAGTATAATCGGCTGTTGTATTTACATGTTGATCTATAAAACTTTCTATTTCATAATTATGACGTTCCACTTGATTGTATGAATACGACAAGGTTAAATTCTCTGGATCATAAAAATGTTGCGCTTGTTTTTCTCCTCTTAGTTTTTTTACACCAATAAAATTGATACTTTTTCTCTTAGTATAGTCTGTAGCTCTATCTTTTATATTTTTCTTTTCAGATTCACTTGCGGTGACATCAATAAGTTGTTTTAGCTCTATATCTTGATTGAACGGATCGTATTTAGGAACAATAAATTCTTCTCCAACCGAGTAATTAAAAGGTAAATTGATTCCCCATTTTTTCGGAAGCAATTTCCCTAAGCTTAAGTTAGTTACTACATTGTATTGTTTGGTATCGTCTCTGCTTCTTTCGTTTGGTTTTTGTTCTAGTGAACCAAAACCAATTGTACTCATTTTTCCAGTTGCAGATACCGTTGCAAAATCGGCAATATTTCCGTCAATATTTGCAACGGCTGCCATACCACCTTTATTATCCATGTCCGACATTCGGAGTTCGTTAAACCAAGCTTCTCCTTTAATTCGTTTTCTAAATAAAGGATGTGTAGGTGTATTTAATCTGTCGGTATTATTTTTAACTCCCACCATTAAAGTTCTAACCAATCCAAAATTAGGATTTCCTCTAATTCCAATTCTGAGTTTATTGACTTTATTTACTAACGATGGATCTAATTCATCCTCATTATAATATAAAATTTCATCAGGCAGAAACACATGTGTCAGTGCGATTATTTTAAGTTTAGTAAGTAATTCTAATGATAAATCTATCTGATTTGATTCTGGCCAAATGTCGGTTTGGCTTGATGCTCCAAATGCAGTTTTCTTCAACGGAAGTTCTATTTGATAAAAATTATCTGTAAAATCGTTACCAAAACGAATAAATCCTACCATTTCGTCATCATCAATAGAGTTTGGATCATCTGGCAATGCCTCGGCATGCATAAACATTCGAAGTTTTTTAAACTGTCTCATGTCTACACTTATATTTTTGAAAACTGCTCTAGAGTCACCTGATTCCAGTCCTTGACCTTTTACTCTTACTGCAAGTGCTTGTTCGTTTTGTTTAATTAAAGTATTATTATTGTACAATTGTTCCCGTTCTACACCTGGTGGAATAACATATGGTATTGGTAACTTACTACCGTTTTCCTGAATGCTTAACGAAAAAACATCAAAATCTGTATTGTCATCAGAAACTACGGGATCAGATGGATCTAGCGTGTTTACGTAGCGTCGCCATTCACCTCTAACCAAGTCTAAAGAGCCAAATCGAAGTGTCACTTTATTAGTAAACTGCGTCATAAACATTCTCATGAATCGGATGGAACGAAAGTCAGATATGCCTCCTATTTTATTTTCGGGTTGCGAAATAGGAATTTTAAATTGTATCCAGCGAGCTTGAGTAGGAACGGTTCCACCAATATCAGAAATTCGTATATCTGTAATAAAATTTTGACCAACAGTTGCTAGTGCCGCTTGACTTACATTAATGCTGTATTCATAGTAAGCATTAATAGTACTCATAGTATTGTCTCGATTTATATCTTCAACATCTGGAATGGTTGTAGAGCCGCGATTTGTATCAGTAACATCAACTGGCGAATTTCCTTCAGTTCCATTATAGTTTTTGTATCTATCAAAAATAGTTCCTGTAGCGTTTAAATAATAGTTATAATTATCTTCTGCTGGATCTTGAAAAGATGCAAAAGTTGGAAATTTCACTGCTTCTTGCGCATCATTCAATCCGTTGTAACCTAAATCCTGAGATGCTCTATTATCTTGATTAGAATCAAAGGCATAAATTAACGATTGCGATGCTGGAACATCTCCCCAAATGGGCTGCGGATTTGCTACAATTTGATTGTTTCCAATTCCGTTTTCATAAAATTTTCGACCATCTTGCAAAACATCTTCCGATATTTCTCCCAAGTTAAAATATACTTTCCCAGAATTTGTTGGAGAAACTTGAGCTGTAGTATTTCCCGGATCAAAATAAGGATCCATCATCCAAAACTGTAAATATTCTACATTACTTTGCTCAAAATTTGTGGAGTTTAATGATCGAACTATACCACCAAAATTATCTGCTGGATTAGGAAGGGTGTTTGTGGGTGAAGTTTGAGGATTGAAATTATATGGACCACGTTCCGTTGGGAAATAACTTAAATCGAGTGTATTTACAACTTGTGACTGACCTGCTGCAATTTCTAATTGCGGATATAATTCTGAACTAAAAATTCTTCGGTTATTATTATCAGTGAGTTCGTCAATACCTGCTGGTCGTTGGGTATAAAATATTGGATCTATGCTGTACCAAGCTAATTTTGCTCTTTTAAATCCGTAATCTAAACCACTTGATCCTCCACCAAAATCATTGTAACCTAGACTTGTACTGTTATGAAGTGGTGTCGATGATAAACTCCAGGCTTGCGCCGAACGCAAATCTATAGTGGTTTGTGAGCCTTCAAAATTGTCAATATATACCGTTGCTTCACCATTAAATTTATCACCCGATGGGGAATTTGGTTTTAAGTAAGCAACTTCGCCACGGAAAGAGAAGTTTGAAGGAACATCAGTATCAATATTGGGTAATTTATTTACTAATCGAGTTAAAAATGGAACTTCGGTAGCGTAAGCTGCATTTAAACCATAGATAGTATTGTTAACAGATTCTTGACCATAGCTCGATTTTTGAGTAAATGGTTTTTCTGACATTCTCAAAAGGGTTGCGCCAACTAAAAATTTATCAGAAAATTTATGTTCGATATTCACCCCAAAAAAACGACGTGTTTGTTGACCAAAGGTTGAATTGTTTTCTACAGTAACTTGTATCGGAGTATTTGATGCCTGCAAGGCTGGATCAAGAATTTGAACTCTACCAGCCTGATAATTTACAGTATAATCTATTCCTTCAACCAGAACTCTACCTCCAGCTGTAACAACTACTGATCCTTTTGGCACATTAAAGGCTCCAATTGGAATACCATCGCCACCTGCAGATTTGAATTTTCCTTTAAGTTGAAATTTATTTTTTTCGCTTTCTTGTAATGCTCCGGCTTGTGTATTAGCATATAAATTTCTGAAAACATATTTCTTTTGGTTGGCATTATAATCTGAAATATTATTAGGGTCTCCGTAATAATTCTCGGCAGGATTTGTTCTTAATTTTTCAAATAAATATTTTCCAAAAGGCTCAACCGATGTAAAAATTATTCTTCCATTTTGTTGATCTATTGTGAGTCCAGGAATAAAATCGAAAAATCCGTCTCCGCCATCTTGAGGATCGTTATTATAATTTAATCTATCTACATTAAAAACTTTCAGTAATGGTGTCTGCTCCACATTTGCTGGCAATGGAGTTGCCGGATCGGCTTGAGTGATGTAGTTTAATGGGGATGGGTTTGTATATAATATATTAAATTTAAAATCTTCTTTTTGCAACTGATAACCTCCTTGAATTTGATAAATATTTTTCATCATCAAATTCCAAATAGGTTTTTGAACATTAGTCAAACTACTTTTTAACATTTTTACAATTAATGCTTGCGAGGTTGGAATTCCATTACCATCTACTTGGGTCGCTGCAACTCCATCAGTACCAAACTCACCTACTTGATGCACATCGTTTCCAACAGTATATTGATAGGCAACTCCTAAAACTTCATCATTTGCTAATCGCTGTTGCAACGATAGATAACCCAGTTGTGGATTGAATGTATATTCGTTTGGAAGCAATTTTCGTGCATTTTCAAGCTTTGCATAATCAGTACCTTCATTTACAGGAACGGTATTGTTAAATCCAGAATTTGATGTGACTATTTGACGAATATTTGTATTTAATAATCCTGTTCCTGCGGTAATTAATTCAGGATCATATCGGTTATTTTTATTATCCGATGGAAGATTCGCCGTTTGTGGTGTGAAAAAAAATGGTGGCGTATTTGTAGGCGATTCTATGGCTACAACTTGATTATCATTTAAACCATTCAACTTAGACTCACCCAAATCTTGCAGTGCAATTATATTTCTTAAGTTATTATTAGTTTGGCTTACTCTGTTTTGCTTGTTAGTTACCCAAACTTCTATTCGTGTAATATTGACGCGACTGTCTATAAAAGGATAATTTCTAATAGACGAATCGTATTTATCTCTAAAATATTGCGACAGAAAAAAATGTCGTTCAGCATCATAATCTAATCCAAATAATTCAAAATTTTGTACTGTTCCACCACCTTGTGCAGTAACCGTTTTGGTTTGCGATTTTTGTTCAGAGAAAACACCCGTTACAGTGGTTTTTCCAAATTGAAGTTGCGCTTTTACTCCAAATAAACTTTGGGCACCTCTAATTAAAGAACTCGTGAGGGGCATACTTACATTTCCAACTTCAATTTTTTGAATAATATCGTCTTCAGTTGGAGCATATTGCAGTTTTATAAGATTTTGAAAAGCAAATGTCGATTGTGTATCATAATTTGCATTTACGCTTACACGAGTTCCAACTTTTCCATTCAAACTCATACTGATGCGCTGGTTAAAATCGAAAGTAGTTGTTGACCTATTTCTAGGCGAAAAAGAGGGATTATCTTGCTTTGTATGACGAACTCCAAGATCAACCTCGACCGATCCTGTGGGTTTTACATCGATTGTATTCCCGCCAAAAATAGTTTCAAAAAAGCTAGAGTTTACATAATATCGGGGTAGTAAATTTTTCTTTTTTTCTTCGCTACCCTTTTTCTTACCATCAATAGCATCTGATTTTTCTTTAAAATAATCGCGCATCGATTCTCTTAAAACTAATTCTTGATATTCTTTAGGCGATAAAATTATTGGGTAATTAATATTGAACCCTTCAAAAGTTTTGGTCAATATATACTTGTCAGTAACTGGGTCATAAGTATATCCTTCGATAATACTCTTAGGGTTATCTATTTGTAATTTCCCTTTATTGTAAGTAGTATCAACTTTTACTTGTGCCACTACAACAAAGCTGTTCCAAAAAAGAGCGATCAAAATTGCTATTTTTAGGAGTAACTGGGAAGGGTTATGGTACTGTGTTTTCAAAAATTATAAATTTTTTAATGCCTGTTTGATAATGGTTTCTACTGTGGCACCTGGGTTTTCTGTAATTATTTTGTCCACTATTTTTTCGGAAGCTTTTTTCACAAATCCTAAAACTTCCAAGGCAGATAACGCTTCATCTCTGTTTGTATTGCCTTGAAGCATCGAAACTTCGTCTAAATCATATAATTTTAACACTTTATCTTTTAAATCTAAAATGGCGCGTTGGGCAGTTTTGGCACCAATACCTTTTATAGATTGAATGGTACCAACATCGCCAATGGCTAAAGCTTGTATAATTTGTTTGGGCTCTATCGACGAGAGCATGGTGCGGGCTATACCAGCACCAATACCTGAAACAGATAATAATAATTTAAAAATCTCTTTTTCTGACTTTTCTACAAATCCGTATAACGAATGGGAGTCTTCCTTAATTATTAAATGTGTAAATAGTTTTACAAAGTCAGTTTTGGGCAATAAGGTATAGGTATGTAACGAAATATTGATGTGATAACCCACTCCGTTGCAGTCTATTACAACTTCGGTTGGTGTTTTTTCGACTAGTTTTCCTTGAATGTGCGCTATCATAAAACAAAATTG
>JACMPO010000235.1 GCA_014377455.1 Flavobacterium sp. | reverse complement strand
TTCCCGCTGATGCACTCCTTTTACTGAAGCTACGGTTCCAACAGGCATAAAAATTGGGGTTTCAATCACCCCATGATCAGTAGTAATACTTCCCGCTCTGGCTTTAGACAACGGATCTTTTTTTAATAAATCAAACTTCATCTGGTATTTTTATTATTTTTTCGGTCAAATGTAATTCGGCAATAAAGCAGTTTTACCAAACATTTACCACAGCGCATTACACAGCAACGTATTTCACCCGATTGTTCGGCTGGCAAAGATAGGTTAATTTGAAACCCACTTCAAAAAATATTTTTCGTCCAGCGAAATGAAAAAGTGCCTTCTTGACAACCCTAATTTCAATACTTTCAGGGTAAAAAATTAGATAATTACAGCATTAAAAAATCACATTAGCTTTTGTTCAATCAATTTGGGCGTGCCCCGCTGAAAAAGCGGGTCGGGCTATCCGTTTCAATCTTTTGTTCCGCTGCGCTTCATAAAAGGATTTTTACTGCAAACGAAGTTCACTGAACTCCTATGAAAAATATCAAAAAAGTGAAGTAATCCCTCTTGCAAAACAGCTGCTACACTTCAAGAACCATTGCGATAATAACACAATATTTGTAAAAAAATAGTGTCTTTCAATTACAAAATCAACACGATTTAAGGTGAGCAGCAAAACTGATAAAACACAATAGCGAAAATAGAATTGCCGTTTATTTTGAAAAAAATCACGACCTAATCGCCCGTATCAAAAAAACAGAAGGCACACGATGGACCCAGCAAAAAACGGTTTGGCACCTCCCCGACACAGAGGAAAACAGAGTGCGTTTTAACATAGCGCTCCCCGCAAATTCGCTCCCTTCAGGCGAAGGAATAAGACAAATCGAAAAATTCAAACAATGGATGCGTTCTAAAAGGTATAGCGAAAGCACCATTAATACCTGTAGCGAAGCCTTCAAATCTTTTTTGATCTTCTATCGGGAAAAACCAGTTACTGAAATCATCAATGAGGATGTAATTATTTTTAATAACGACTATACATTGAAAAAGAAGCTTTCAGCTTCTTTTCAAAACCAAACTGTTAATGCATTAAAGCTGTTTTTTATGATAGTAAGAGGAACCAAAATTGAAGTAAATAAAATTCAACGTCCAAAAAGAGCCAAACTATTACCCAAAGTATTGAGTAAAGAAGAAATAAAATTAATTTTGGATGCTCATAGTAACATCAAACATAAAATGATGCTTTCGCTAATTTACAGTTGTGGTTTGCGTTGTGGTGAATTATTGGCATTGCAACCCATTCATTTTCACTCAAAAAGGAATATTGTAGTACTAAAAAATGCCAAAGGTCAAAAAGATAGAATTGTACCTCTAAGTTTTAAAATACTGTATATGTTAAGAGAGTATTACTCCTTATATAAATCAAAAACTTATTTTTTCGAAGGGCAAGTATCTGTAATTCATTATGATAGCCTAAGTTTACAGCAAGTGCTAGAACAATCATTATATAAAGCACAATTGACAAAACCAGCTACACTAAATTGGTTGAGAAATAATTATGCCATTCATTAACTAGAAAGCGGAACCGATTTACACTACATTCAAGAATTATTAGGGCATAATAGTGGTAAAACAACCGAAATATATACTCCTATAAGTACCAAAAGTATACCACAAATAAAAAGTCTCTTCAATGATTTGTAAGAAAAAAATAATATATTTGGAAGTAATACGGTACTCAGTAGCACCTAGCCACCCAAAATGAGATATATATGTGCTATTTTTTAGCGCATAAATACTAATTAGTGGCAACCAATTCGCAGAAACCAAAAACAGATGAATTAATGAAAAATATATTTCTGGCCTTATTCGTCTTGTTCTTTGTAAGTTGTTCAAGGAAAATAGAAAATTATGATTTATATATTTCAAATGTAAATTATCAACTGAATATCAAAACAGGTGAATTTAAAATAGATTGGTATAAAAATTATAAAGACATTACGAGATTTTCTGAAAATGAAAAAAAACGAATAAATGAATTAATTTATAAATATCATTTAGAAACTTTGAGTGGCGAAAAATATGTTTTTGGAAAAGAATACTTACTTATGCCAAATTTTAATGATGAATTCACATTAAAAAAAGAAAACTTAATTAAATCTAAAATTTATATTTCTACTCAAGTAAATTTAAAAGAGTCAAAACTAAATAAAACTGAAATAGATATTTTTAATTTTAAAGAAGAATTATTTGAACTTTTAAAAGAAAACAAAGATTTTCAGAAAAATATGGATACTTTATAGGTTGCTAAAAAAAAATGACAAACGATTATTTCTATAAATTTTGGCAGCCACTAACAGTGGTTTTGCGAGATTTTCGGCACTTGGTTTAATTTAATTTGTAGTTTGTACTTGTTGGTATTGGTCTTGAACCGAAACATCGGTATTTGCTTTAACGAAAATCCCTGCCAAGCCACGAAACGTTATGCGATGATTGAACACAAAAAAATTGTGAAAATCAACTAAATAAAATAAATATGAAAAAAATAATGTTTTTACTTACGGTTTTTGCATTTAGTAATTTTACTTATTCACAAGTTGATAAAGTTGATGATGCAATAAAAAATCTAATGCAAAAAAATAAAATTGTTGGTTTGCAATTAGCAGTAATCAAAGATAATGTGGCAG
>JACMPO010000234.1 GCA_014377455.1 Flavobacterium sp. | reverse complement strand
GAGCGGGATTTTTTGATTAATTAGCATCTATTTTTACTTTAAAAGAGAATCTAATTTTTCAACTAATTTAGGATCTGACGGACGCGCAGCATCAGCATCAACCACCATTCCGGCTGGGTCAATTAATAAAAAACGTGGTATAGAATTTATTTTGAATGCTTGTATAAAATCGGACATCCAATTTTTATCTGCAAAAAGTTGAATGCCACCTAGTTTTTTATCTTTCACAAACGTTTTCCATTTTTCTAAATCCTTATCTACATCAACCGAAATACTAACAAACTGTATGTTCTTACCTTCATATTTTTCTTCAACTTTTTTTAACGATGGGATTTCGGCTCTACAGGGACCGCACCAAGTTGCCCACACATCAATATATACATATTTGCCCAACAAGCTTTCTAGTTTAACTTTTGCTCCCTCAACGTTTACATAATCAAACTGTGGCGCTTTGCTCGAATTCAACTTTTTTGCCATCACCGCCTGGTTATGTGCTACTCGTAACTGAAAAATGTTTTGATCGAACGATTTCTTTTGAAGTGCAATAAAGTTTGGATCTAATTTTTCTTTTGCAATTCGACTGGCATTTTCTTTTGTTAATGCATCAACTTTTGCTTCAAATAGTTCTTTATCGAGCTTCATCACAGTTTCGTAATCTAGTTTAGAATCTATAAGTGTCGATGTAGCCAAGAAGTTATTTTCAGCACTTCCAACTCCAGAAAATTTAATGGTTTCGTCAAATTGCTTTGCATCCATGGTCATTTTTAAATCAAATCCATTTTTTAAGTACAAATCGGCATATTCAGTACCATCAAACATCTGATACATACCCTCTTTTACTTCAAAACTACCCGAAAAACTTCCGTTTTTATCACCTTTCAATTCTTTAACGATGATATTATTATTTTTAATAAATAAAGATTCGCCATTTTTGTTGGTAATGTTTGCTTGAAACTTTACCATATTATTTTGCGAAAATCCAAAGGCAGTGTACATAAAAATTACTGCTAAAACAACTGTTTTTTTCATAAATGTTATTTTTTTAATGATTTCAAAAATAACAAATTAAATTTTGAAGTCGATAAGATTAACAAAAAATTTGATGTTTAATATCGGGTTAAGTTTTTTACTTTTGCAAAAAATAAATTATAATGTACAGAAGTCATAATTGTGGCGAGTTGAACGCTACACATATCAATACCGAAGTAACTCTTGCTGGTTGGGTTCAAAAAAGTCGTGATAAAGGATTTGTTAATTGGGTCGATTTGCGCGACCGTTACGGAATTACACAATTATTGTTTGACGAAAGTCGTTCAGAAAAATTGGTTTTCAAACTAGCTAAAACACTTGGTAGAGAATTTGTAGTTCAAATAAAAGGAACGGTGATTGAGCGTGAAGCCAAAAATAAAAATATAGCGACTGGCGAAATCGAAATTCTTGTAAAAGAAATGACCATTCTAAATGCTTCATTAACGCCACCTTTTACAATAGAAGACGAAACTGATGGTGGCGAAGACATCAGAATGAAATACCGTTACCTTGACATTCGCAGAAATCCTGTAAAAAACAGTTTGCTTTTTCGTCATAAAGTAGCCATGGAAGTGCGCAAATATTTGTCAGATTTGGATTTTTGTGAAGTTGAAACTCCTTATTTAATTAAATCAACTCCAGAAGGCGCACGAGATTTCGTAGTTCCAAGTAGAATGAACGCAGGGCAATTTTATGCCTTGCCACAATCGCCACAAACCTTCAAGCAACTTTTGATGGTTGGCGGTATGGATAAATATTTTCAGATAGTAAAATGTTTCCGTGACGAAGATTTACGTGCCGACAGACAACCCGAGTTTACACAAATCGATTGTGAAATGGCATTTGTAGAGCAAGAAGATATTTTAAATGTATTTGAAGGATTAACGCGTCATTTGCTCAAAGAAATAAAAGGCATTGATGTGGCAGAGTTTCCTCGAATTACCTATGATTATGCCATGAAAACTTACGGGAATGACAAACCAGATATTCGTTTTGATATGAAATTTGGCGAGTTAAATGAAGTTTCTCAACATAAAGATTTTCCAGTTTTTAATTCGGCAGAATTAATAGTTGGAATTGCAGTTCCTGGTTGTGCCAATTATACCCGTAAAGAAATTGACAATTTAACAGATTGGGTTAAACGTCCACAAGTAGGCGCAAGCGGTATGGTTTATGCCAAATATGAGATGGATGGAAGCATAAAATCATCTGTAGATAAATTTTACGATCAAGACGATTTACTAAAATGGGCGTCAATTACCAATGCAAAACCAGGGGATTTAATTTTAATATTATCTGGAAAATCTGATAAAACAAGAACACAACTTTCTGCTTTACGAATGGAATTAGCAACACGATTAGGTTTACGAAATCCTGAAGAATTTGCACCATTATGGGTTGTAGATTTTCCGTTATTAGAATGGGATGAAGAGTCTAAACGATACCACGCAATGCATCATCCGTTTACTTCGCCTAAGCCTGAAGACATGAAACTTATAGAAACCGAACCCGGAAAAGTTAGAGCCAACGCCTATGATATGGTGCTAAACGGAAACGAAATTGGTGGTGGTTCTATCAGAATTCACGATAAAGAATTGCAAAGTAGTATGTTCTCTTTATTAGGATTTTCGCCAGAACAAGCACAAGAACAATTTGGATTTTTGATGAATGCGTTTCAATTTGGTGCGCCACCACACGGCGGTTTAGCATTTGGATTGGACCGATTAGTTGCCATTTTAGGCGGACAAGAAACTATTCGTGATTTTATTGCATTCCCAAAAAATAATTCGGGTCGCGATGTGATGATTGATGCACCATCAGCTATTGACGAAGCACAATTAAACGAGTTGAATATAAAAGTAGAAATTAAATAAGTAACAACAGAATTAACTGAAAATCAATAATTTTCAATAAATAATTAACAAAAATAATTTTTGTGTTGTATTATAGTTTACATTTGCCATTATTAATTATTTTATATTACACACAATGCGCACAGGAACAGTTAAATTTTTCAATGAATCTAAAGGTTACGGATTTATTACAGACGATGAAAACGGAAAAGACATTTTCGTTCACGCTACAGGTTTAAGAGCTGAATCACTTAATGAAGGTGATAAAGTTACTTTCGAAGAAGAAGAAGGAAGAAAAGGTAAAGTAGCTGCTCAAGTAGTAGTTATCGAAGACTAATATATATTATTTTTTGATTACCTAACGGTTAAACGTCTCGATTTCGGGACGTTTTTTTTATGTAAATCTTAATTTATTTAGAATTGGTTTAAATAGTGTTTTTTCAAAATTTTATCAAAACGATTAACCTCAGTTTATTGTGCATTAAAGTAATGAGATGTATATTTGTAACTTGAATTTAGTTAAATCGAAATTAAAAAAATTATGCATTCCAATCAGTTAGATTATATCCCAATTTTAATACAATTTGTAGTTGCAGTTGGATTTGTTGTAAGTATGATAATACTTTCAAACTACTTAGGACCAAAACGAAAATCGCTTAATAAAGATAAAAATTTTGAGTGTGGCATTGAATCGGTCGGTAATGCTCGTATTCCGTTTTCTGTAAAGTATTTTCTTGTTGCAATATTATTTGTACTGTTCGATGTTGAAGTAATATTTCTATATCCATGGGCAATAAATTTTAAAGAATTAGGAATAGATGGCATGATTAAAATGGTTGTTTTTATGATGTTGCTCTTAGTTGGGTTTTTTTATATTATCAAAAAGAAAGCATTGGAATGGGAATAATTATAATTACCAAACACAAACAATACACATAATGAGTGATTCAAAAACAATAATGGTTGCTCCACCTGAAGGTGTTACTGGCGAAGGTTTCTTCGCTACAAAACTTAATGACGTTGTTGGTATGGCAAGAGCAAACTCACTTTGGCCTCTTCCTTTTGCAACTTCATGTTGTGGAATCGAGTTCATGGCAACTATGGCTTCACATTACGATTTAGCGCGTTTCGGTTCAGAAAGAGTAAGTTTTTCGCCTCGTCAGGCAGATATGCTAATGGTAATGGGGACTATTTCCAAAAAAATGGCTCCAATTCTTCGTCAGGTATACGAGCAAATGAGTGAGCCTCGATGGGTTATTTCGGTAGGAGCATGCGCTTGTTCAGGTGGAATTTTTGATACCTACTCTACTTTACAAGGCATTGACAAAGTTATCCCAGTTGATGTGTACGTTCCAGGATGTCCGCCAAGACCAGAACAAATTGTTGACGGTGTAATGCAACTTCAAGAACTAGTTAGAAACGAATCAGTTCGCAGACGAAGTTCTCCAGAATATAAAGAATTATTAGCCTCATACAATTTATAAAATGGCATTAGAAATTTCTATAATTCAGGAAAAGATAACCCAAAAATTTGGTGAAAAGTCATTTGCGTTCACAATGAGTAAAGATATTTTTACTTTTGAAGTAACTCCCGATGCAGTTTTCGAGGTAATCCAATTTCTAAAAGAAAATCAAGATTTAAATTTTCACTTTTTAACTGATTTGTGCGGTATACATTATCCAGATAATGATGCAAATCATCAGTTTGCAATTGTGTATCATTTACATAACTGGGTTGAAAATGTTAGAATCAGAGTAAAAACATATTTAGCCGAAAGTCAGCGCGTAGATTCCATAATTCCATTATTTCAATGTGCTAATTGGATGGAGCGAGAAACTTGGGATTTTTACGGAATCGAATTTAGTGGTCATCCACAACTCAAGCGAATTTTAAACATGGACGAAATGATTTCGCATCCTATGCGCAAAGAATTTCCAATGGAAGATTCAGGACGAACTGACAAAGATGACCGATTTTTTGGAAGAACAATAACAAATAGTTAAAAATTAAATTACAATCATCAGTTGGATTAACACCGTATATTTTGATTTTTAACTCCCATACGTAATTGATTATAAATGTCAGAACTATTATTAAAGCCTGAAAACAGGTACGCTAAAATTATAGAAAACCAGTTAAACGATGATGGAAGCGAACTTTCTATCTTAAATTTAGGACCAACGCATCCAGCAACACACGGAATATTCCAAAATATTTTATTAATGGATGGCGAACGTATTTTAGAAGCCGAACCAACAATTGGATACATCCACAGAGCATTTGAAAAAATTGCTGAAAACCGTCCGTTTTACCAAATTACACCACTAACAGATCGAATGAATTATTGTTCATCTCCAATAAACAATATGGGTTGGTGGATGACGTTAGAAAAATTACTCGATATTAAAGTCCCAAAAAGAGCGCAATATCTACGGGTAATTGTAATGGAATTGGCACGAATTACAGATCACATTATTTGCAATTCAATATTAGGAGTCGATACTGGAGCTTATACTGGTTTCCTTTATGTTTTTCAGTTCCGAGAAAAAATTTACGAAATTTACGAAGAAATCTGTGGCGCACGACTCACTACTAATATGGGAAGAATTGGTGGATTTGAGAGAGATTGGTCACCAGAAGCATTCAAAAAACTAGATACTTTTCTGGAAGAATTTCCAGTATGTTGGAAAGAATTTGAAAACCTTTTTGAACGAAATAGAATCTTTATTGATCGAACAGTTAATGTTGGAGCAATAACTGCTGAAAAAGCGATGGAATATGGTTTTACCGGTCCAAATCTTAGAGCTGCAGGTGTAGATTATGATGTTCGAGTTTCTGAACCGTATTCCTCTTACGAAGATTTTGATTTTATAATCCCAGTAGGAAAATCGGGAGATACTTATGATAGATTTTGTGTCCGAAATGCAGAAGTGTGGGAAAGTTTAAGCATTATTCGCCAAGCGTTAGACAAAATGCCGGCTGGAAATGAATATCATGCAAATGTTCCCGATTATTATTTGCCACCAAAAGAAGATGTATATCATAACATGGAGAGCCTAATCTACCATTTCAAAATTGTTATGGGAGAAGTTCCAGTACCAGTTGCAGAAATCTATCACTCGGTAGAAGGCGGTAATGGTGAGCTAGGATTTTATTTAGTCACTGATGGTAGCCGAACACCCTATAGATTGCATTTTAGAAGACCTTGCTTTATATATTATCAAGCCTATCCCGAAATGATAAAAGGCGCTTTACTTTCGGATGCAATTGTGATTTTATCTAGCTTAAACGTAATTGCGGGCGAATTAGATGCTTAAAATTGTATAAAGTATATTGAAAATTTGTATAATGTAAATTGGTGATGCAATTTTACATTTCACAGCATACAACAATAAAAATGGAAAGAACTCAATACAAACAAGAAATAAATATAACTGATGCATTAATGGCTCGCATAAACGAGTTAATAAGTCATTATCCGTCAGATAAAATAAAATCGGCTTTATTACCAGTTTTGCACGAAGTGCAAGATGCACACGACAATTGGTTAAGTTTTGAATTGCAAGATAAAGTTGCCGAAATTCTAAACATCAAACCCATTGAAGTTTACGAAGTAGTGTCTTTTTACACAATGTATAACCAACGTCCAATTGGAAAATACATGTTTGAATTTTGTCAAACTGGACCTTGTGCTTTAAATGGCGTTGAAAATTTAATGGATTACACTTGTAATAAACTTGGTGTAAAAGTAGGCGAACCAACTCCCGACGGATTATTTGAAGTTCGCGGAGTAGAATGTCTTGGAGCTTGCGGTTATGCCCCAATGATGCAACTTGGTGATTTTTACCAAGAACATTTAAACGAAGAAAAAATAGACAAACTAATTGCAGATTGTAGAGATAATAAAATCAACTTATTAGATAAATAAGATGTCAAAAAAAATATTACTAGATAAAATTAATATCCTTGGAATTAAAACTTACGAAGTATACCGTCAACAAGGCGGTTATGCATCTGTAGAAAAAGCACTTAAAACATTAACTCCTGATGAAGTTGTAGAAGAAGTAAAAACTTCTGGACTTCGTGGTCGTGGTGGTGCTGGATTTCCAGCTGGAATGAAATGGAGTTTTATAGATAAAAAATCGGGCAAACCTCGTCATCTAGTTTGCAATGCTGACGAATCTGAACCAGGAACTTTCAAAGATCGCTATTTAATGGAATTTATTCCTCATTTACTAATCGAAGGAATGATAACTTCTAGTTATGCGCTTGGTGCCAACTTATCGTACATATATATTCGTGGTGAATACATGTGGATTTATAAAATTTTAGAAAAAGCAATCGCCGAAGCGAAAGCTGCAGGTTGGTTAGGGAAAAATATATTAGGTACAGGGTTCGATTTAGAACTTTATGTACAAATTGGTGCTGGAGCTTATATTTGTGGCGAAGAAACGGCATTAATAGAAAGCCTTGAAGGGAAACGTGGAAATCCACGAATCAAACCACCATTTCCAGCAGTTTCTGGACTTTGGTCAAATCCAACTGTAGTTAATAATGTAGAAACAATAGCAGCTGTGCCTTGGATTGTAAATAATTCGGGTGCAGCTTATGCTTCAATAGGTATAGGAAGATCTACTGGAACAAAACTAATTTCTGCATCTGGACATATTAAAAATCCAGGAGTATACGAAATTGAAATGGGAATGACTGTTTACGAATTTATGAATTCTGACGAATATCTTGGTGGCATGTCGTCTGACAGACCACTAAAAGCTTTTGTTCCTGGAGGAAGTTCCGTGCCAATTTTACCAGCACATTTAATTTATAAAACTGCTAATGGAGACGACCGTTTGATGTCTTATGAATCGTTATCTGATGGAGGTTTTACATCAGGTTCAATGTTAGGGTCAGGTGGATTTATAGTTTATAACGATACTTCATGCATTGTTCGGAATACATGGAATTTCTCCAGATTTTACCATCATGAGAGTTGCGGACAGTGTTCACCTTGCCGAGAAGGAACTGGATGGATGGAAAAAGTTTTAAACCGAATCGAAAATGGTTTTGGTCGAGAAGAAGATATTGAACTCTTGCTGAGCATACAAAGTAAAATTGAAGGAAACACGATTTGTCCACTTGGCGATGCCGCAGCTTGGCCAGTTGCTGCAGCAATTCGTCATTTCAGAGACGAATTTGAATATCACATTCGTTTTCCTGAAAAAATAAAAAATAGAGAACATTTTGTTGCCGAACCGTTTGAAAAAGTGAAACATTTAGTAGCATCACAATTAGTATAAGATAGTTTCAAGTTTAATTTTGCTTAAGTTCAAAGTTAAGTAATGTAAAACTTATTAATATAAAATTTACAATGAAAGTAACAATAGACGGACATTCCATAGAAGTAGAACCAGGTACAACAATCTTACAAGCAGCACGAATGATTGGTGGAGAAGTAGTGCCGCCAGCAATGTGTTATTACTCTAAACTAAAAGGTAGCGGTGGTAAATGTCGTTGTTGCTTAGTTGAAGTTGCTAAAGGTAGCGAAGCAGATCCAAGACCAATGCCAAAACTAATGGCATCGTGTGTTACTGGATGTATGGACGGTATGGAAGTAAACAGTAAAAGTTCTGATAGAGTCCAAGAAGCACGAAAATCGGTAACTGAATTTCTATTAATTAACCATCCGCTAGATTGCCCAGTATGTGATCAGGCTGGAGAATGCGACTTGCAAAACTTAAGTTTTGAACATGGAAAATCAAAATCGCGTTTTATAGAAGAAAAGCGTACTTTTGAGCCGGAAAATATTGGAGATAATATTCAACTTCATATGAATCGGTGCATTTTATGTTATCGATGTGTGATGGTTGCCGATCAATTAACTGACAATCGTGTTCACGGAATTATGGATCGAGGCGATCATTCCAACATTTCGACCTGTATTTCAAAAGCTGTTGACAACGAGTTTTCTGGAAATATGATCGATGTTTGTCCCGTAGGTGCATTGACCGATAAAACTTTTCGTTTTAAATCGAGAGTATGGTTTAACAAACCTTTTAATGCTCACAGAGATTGCCATAAATGCTGTGGTAAAACAACAGTTTGGATGTTTGGTGACGAGATACAACGTGTCACAGGAAGAAAAGATGAATATCACGAAGTTGAAGAATTTATTTGCAACACGTGTAGATTTGATAAAAAAGAAGTTGCTGACTGGATTATAGAAGGTCCAAGAAAATTTGAAAAAGATTCTGTAATAAATCAAAATAATTATACAAGAAAACTAGAAAAAGTTGAAATTGATACTGAATATGGAATTTTAAATGGTCGAAATATCGACAGAAAAAAAATTAGTATGGCTGAAATTGATTATAACGAAAAAATTGATGGCAATCTTATAGACAATAAACAAAATGGATAGTGCCTTTATTATAGAGAAAAGTGTAGTAATCATTTCGGTTTTTTCACTGACCATGCTAATGGCAATGTATTCAACATGGGCAGAACGAAAAGTAGCAGCCTTTTTACAAGACAGAATTGGACCAAATAGAGCTGGGCCTTGGGGTTTATTACAACCACTGGCAGACGGTTTAAAATTATTTTCGAAAGAAGAATTTTTTCCAAATACTCCCAATAAATTTCTTTTTATAGTTGGTCCAGCAATCGCTATGAGTACTGCTTTAATGACAAGTGCTGTAATTCCGTGGGGCGATAAATTACACTTTTTTGGTCGCGACATTGTAATGCAAGCTACTGATACTGATAGTGCTTTGTTGTATATTTTCGCAGTAGTTTCCGTTGGAGTTTACGGAATCATGATTGGTGGTTGGGCATCAAATAATAAATTCTCTTTAATGGGTGCAGTTCGTGCAGCATCTCAAATGGTTTCGTACGAAGTAGCCATGGGATTATCAATGATCGCATTATTAATGATGACTGGAACTTTAAGTTTAAAAGAAATCTCAGCACAACAACACGGTTGGCATTGGAATTTTTTATATCAACCTTTATCGTTTTTGATATTTTTAATTTGTGCTTTTGCAGAAACAAATAGAACTCCATTTGATTTAGCCGAATGCGAAAGTGAACTTATAGGCGGTTACCACACCGAATATTCATCCATGAAAATGGGATTTTACCTGTTTGCCGAATATGCAAACATGTTTATATCATCTGCTATATTGTCTGTCTTATTTTTTGGTGGATATAATTATCCAGGGATGAGTTGGGCATTAGAACATTGGGGATTAAATACTGCAAATATTTTGGGCTTTTTGGCATTATTTATAAAAATTTGTGGTTTTATATTTTTTTACATGTGGGTCAGATGGACCATACCGCGTTTTAGATATGACCAATTAATGAACTTAGGATGGAAAATTTTAATTCCACTTTCGATATTAAATATCATCATAACTGGAATAGTAATTTTGAGAACAGAAATAGCAACATTTTTAGGATTCTAAAATGAGTAATATACAATTGATATCATTATCAGGCAGAAAAAAACAGGTTTCTAATAAAGAAATGACGTTTTTAGAAAGAATGTATTTAGTAGCCATAGTAAAAGGTTTATGGATAACAATAAAGCATCTTTTTACTAAAAAAGCTACCATTCAGTATCCCGAACAGGTTAGAGAATTTAGTCCAGTTTACCGCGGTCAACACCAATTAAAGCGTGATGAACAAGGTAGAGAAAACTGTACAGCGTGTGGTTTATGTGCATTATCGTGTCCAGCAGAAGCTATAACCATGAAAGCTGCCGAGCGATTACCAAGCGAAAAACATTTGTACCGCGAAGAAAAGTATGCCGAAATATATGAAATAAACATGCTTAGATGTATATTTTGTGGGTTGTGTGAGGAGGCTTGTCCTAAAGATGCTATTTATTTAACAACTTCTAAATTGCTTGTCCCATCCAGTTATAAACGTGAAAATTTTATTTTCGGTAAAGATAAATTAGTTATGCCTTTAGATATAGCTATGCAAAATGCTCAACTTAAAAACGCGAATTAATGTCTACAGTACTTTTATTATTTTACATTCTATCTGCAATAACACTTTCGACAGCATTTTTAACTATTTTTAGTAAAAACCCAATACATTCTGCTATCTATTTAGTAATCTGTTTTTTTTCTATCGCAGGTCATTACTTATTATTCAATGCTCAATTTTTAGCCGTAGTCCATATTATAGTTTACGCAGGAGCCATTATGGTCTTATTTTTATTTACAATAATGCTTATGAATTTAAACAAAGAAGGTGAAGTCCATAAACCCAGATTTACAAGGCTTGGTGCTGTGGTAGTGATATGCTTGATGTGTATTGTTTTGATTTCTATTTTTGTTCATTCAAAACCAATTGTAGATTATGAAACATCAGAAGTTGATTTCCAATCTATAAAAACATTAGGAAAAGTATTGCTTAACGAATTTATGGTTCCATTTGAGTTTGCATCAGTATTATTATTGGTAGCCATGATAGGTGCTGTTTTATTGTCTAAAAAAGAAAAAACAACAAAATAATTATGAATAATGTTCTAAACTATATTGGTATCGAAAATTATCTTTTCCTTTCGGCACTTCTTTTTAGTATTGGTGTTTTCGGAGTATTATATCGTCGTAACGCCATTATTGTATTTATGTCAATAGAGATTATGCTTAATGCCGTAAACTTACTTTTTGTAGCATTTTCATGTTATCATCACGATGCCGAAGGGCAAGTTTTTGTGTTTTTCTCCATGGCAGTTGCCGCAGCAGAAGTTGCCGTTGGACTCGCCATTTTAGTTTCGATTTTCAGAAACCTAGGCTCGATTGATATTGCTAATTTAAAAAACCTAAAAGGATAATCCATCATGGAGCACAGTTTAGTTTTAGTCTTATTATTATCCCCGTTTGTTGGGTTTTTATTTAATGTTTTCTTAGGAAAATCAGTTGGAAAAAATGTGTCGGGAGTTATTGGAACGCTTACCGTGGTTGTTTCTTTTGCTTTGTCTGTATATTATTTTATGCAAATAAATGCAACCGATAAAATACTACAAATCAATCTTTTTGATTGGATTCAAATCAATAATTTCAAAATTAATTTTGGATTATTATTAGATCAGCTATCCTTACTTTGGTTGCTGTTTGTAACAGGAATTGGATCACTTATACATCTGTATTCTATAAGTTATATGCACGATGATGAAAATATGAATAAATTTTTTGCTTACTTAAATTTATTTATTTTCTTCATGATTACTCTTGTTATAGGAAGTAATTTATTGGTAATGTTTATAGGTTGGGAAGGCGTTGGACTTTGTTCTTATTTACTAATTGGATTTTGGTACAAAAATCAAGATTACAATGATGCGGCTAAGAAAGCCTTTATCATGAATAGAATCGGAGATTTAGGTTTACTGATTGGGGTATTTATTTTAGCAAATTTATTCTCAACAGTCGATTTTATGCAGTTAAAACAGATTTTGACTGATGTGCATCACCTGCCTTTTTCAAACGGAAGCTGGACAAAACTGTCACTAGCAGCACTCTGTTTATTTATTGGAGCTACCGGAAAATCGGCACAATTGCCACTTTACACTTGGTTACCCGATGCTATGGCTGGACCAACACCTGTTTCTGCATTAATTCATGCGGCAACCATGGTTACAGCAGGAATTTTCATGATAACCCGAATGAATTTTTTATTCGACTTAACTCCTGAAGTGCAAAATATAATAGCGGTTGTTGGTGCGATAACTGCATTAGTGGCAGCATCTATTGGGTTATTGCAAAACGATATTAAAAAAGTATTAGCATATTCTACAGTTTCTCAATTAGGATTAATGTTTTTAGCGCTTGGATTAGGTGCTTATCATGTTGCGGTTTTTCATGTAATTACACATGCTTTCTTTAAAGCTTGTTTGTTTTTAGGTTCGGGATCAGTAATTCATTCTTTGCACGGTGAACAAGATATGCGCAAAATGGGTGGTTTAAAAAAATATATGCCAATCACTTTTGCAACAATGTTAATTTCGACCTTAGCGATATCGGGTATATTTCCATTTGCTGGATTTTGGTCTAAAGATGAAATTTTATTGACGGCTTTCGAGCACAATAAAATTCTGTGGATAATTGGTTCTATCGCATCAATAATGACTGCTTTTTATATGTTTAGATTGATGTATTTAACGTTCTTCAAAGAATTTAGAGGAACTGACGAACAAAAACACCACTTACACGAAAGTCCAAGCTTAATGACAGTACCATTGATAATTTTAGCGATTTTAGCTACAGTTGGTGGGCTTATAAATTTACCAGGAAACAATTGGTTAAATCATTTTTTGAAACCAATTCTTATTACTGAAATAGAGCATAAACCATTAGATAATAATGCTTACATGCTTATGGGAATTGCATTAGTAGGTGCAATCATCGGGATTACTTGGGCATATTCTAAATATATTAAACAAGGTTTTGTTCCTAAAGAAGACGCGGCAATTACTGGATTTTCAAAAACAATTTACAACAAATATTATGTTGATGAATTTTATACCTTCATAATTGTAAAACCATTAAATTCACTTTCAAATTTCTTTAGAACAACTTTAGAACCTGCATTGTCTAATTTAGTGTACGGTTATGGCACAGTGGCAAATAACTTAGCATTAAAAGGTAAAAGATTACAAAATGGAAGTATTGGTTTATACCTTTTCGGATTTGTAATTGGTGTTTGTGGGATTTTAATTTATTTATTTATAGCTCAATAATTTTTATATAATGGATGTAACTACTCTATTACTTTTACTTCTGGCTGGTACAATTGTAACCTATATTTCTGGTGACAAACTAGCTTCAAAAGTGGCATTATTATTTAGCCTTGGTGCTTTTGGCTTTTCTATTTATTTATTGAATGAATTAAATTTAGGATGTAATATCAATCACGTCTCTGTTTGGATTACTAATCCTAAAGTATATTTAGCTTTCCAAGCCGATGGACTTTCCATGGCAATGGTTTTATTAACAACGAGCTTACTACCACTGATACTTTTTTCATCTTTTGGAAATCAATTTTCAAATGCTAAAAGTTTCTATTCACTAGTACTTTTCATGACTTTTGCAATGGTTGGAACATTTTTAGCTTCAGATGGATTATTATATTACATTTTTTGGGAATTAGCACTCTTGCCAATCTATTTTATAGCGTTACTTTGGGGAAATGGCGATGCCGAAGAACGTAAAAAAGCAGTTTTAAAATTCTTTATTTACACTCTTGGAGGTTCATTATTTATGTTAATAGCCTTTGCCGTATTGTACCAAAAAGCAGGATCGTTTTTAATTCAAGATTTGTATAAAACTACATTGTCTGGAATAGAACAATTTTGGATATTTTTATGTTTCTTCTTGGCATATGCCATAAAAATTCCATTAATTCCATTTCATACATGGCAAGCAAAAGTATATCAAAAAGCACCAACAGTTGGCACCATGTTGCTGTCTGGAATTATGCTCAAAATGGGATTGTACAGCGTTATAAGATGGCAATTACCTATTGCTCCTATGGCAGCAAAACAGTATCTATATGTTTTAGTAGGACTCGGAATTGCTGGTGTTATTTACGGATCAATAGTTGCACTGCGTCAAAAAGATTTGAAAAAACTATTAGCTTATTCTTCACTTGCACACGTTGGGTTAATTGCTGCAGGTTGCTACACCTTAACACTCGACGGTTTGACTGGTGCCGTTTCGCAAATGATAGCACACGGATTTGTAATTGTGGGATTATTTTTTGCAGCTGAAATTATTTACCGTCGGTTTGAAACCAATAAAATTTCAGAATTAGGAGGCATTCGCTTGCAAGCACCAAAGTTTACTTCTATGTTTATGATTTTAGTTTTAGCATCGGTTGCATTGCCTGGTACGTTTAATTTTATTGGAGAATTTACGGTTTTGTTTAGTTTGGCTCAAACCAATTTATGGTTGGCACTTCTAGGTGGTTCTACCATTATTTTTGGTGCTTACTACATGTTAAAAATGTTTCAAAACGTGATGTTGGGCGACAAAAACACAAAACTATTTACCGAAATCACGTTCAATGAAGGCTTAGTTTTGACTATCATACTTGGATTTCTTTTGTTTTTTGGATTATACCCAAAACCGATAGTGGAGCTTATCACACCAAGTTTACAGAATATTTTAATGGTTATCAACAGAACATAATTTATATTAAAAGGCAGCTTTTTAACTATCAGAAAATAGTAATAAATCTGCTCAACACAAAAAATGGAATTATCAAAATTAGAATTTCAAATTCCAAATTAAATAAATAAGAATGAACACATTAGTAGCAATCGTTGGTTTAGGAATATTTTCATTAATAGCTGAAATTTTTAATTTTAGAAAAGCAATTATTCCAATTACAATAATAGGTCTGTTGGCTATTCTTGGATATACCTTATTACAAATCGATTCGCCAGCCAGTTTTTATAACAATATGATAGTGGTTGATAAATTCTCGGTTACATTCTCGAGTTTGTTTATTGTTTTAACGGTATTCCTTGTTATTTTAAGTCACGAAGTTTACAAAGATCATCAAACTAAAATATCCGATTTTATCGCTATCAAAATTTTTCTGCTTTCAGGAGCTGTGGCAATGGTGTCTTTTGGGAACTTATCTATGTTTTTTCTTGGAATCGAAACGCTTTCAATCTCCTTATACATATTAGCAGGTAGCAACCGACTTAATGTAAAAAGCAACGAGGCTGGAATGAAATATTTCTTGATGGGTTCCTTTGCATCGGGCATTTTGCTTTTCGGAATTTGTTTGGTTTATGGTGCCATGGGTAGTTTTGATGTGCTAGAAATTCGCGATTTATCGCAAGGTGCTGGATTGCCAATTTGGTTTCCCATAGGGATTGCCATGTTACTCATAGGTATGTTGTTTAAAATTGCAGCGGTTCCGTTTCATTTTTGGGCACCCGATGTTTACGAAGGATCGCCAGCCATTACAACTGCCACTATGAGTACGCTTGCCAAAGTAGTCGCTATGGCAACATTATACAAATTATTAGAAGCCTTAAACGGAAGTTTGTCTTACGGCTTTGAAATAGTGATTGTGGTAGTTTCAATTTTGTCGATGACCGTTGGGAACATCATGGCTTTAAAACAAAGTAATGTAAAACGGATGTTAGCATTTTCTGGAATCTCTCATGCGGGTTTTATGCTTATGGCGCTTTTGAGTTTGGCTACTGCACCAGCAACATTATTATATTACACTTCGGCGTATGCGCTGGCAGGTATAGCTTCATTTGCAGTAATTATCTTTGTTTGCAGCACTAAAAACAATGAGGACATTAGCAACTTTAACGGTCTTGGCAAAAGAAGCCCAATTTTAGCATTAGTTTTAACAGCTTCATTAATTTCAATGGCGGGAATCCCTATTTTCGCTGGGTTTTTTGGTAAGTTTATTTTGTTTACTCAAACATACAAAGCGGGATATTTAATTCTTGTAATTGTAGGTGTAATCAATTCTATTATTAGCGTTGGCTATTATTTCAAATTAATTTTGGCAATGTACACACAGGAACCGACCGATGAAAAAATTGCAGTTCCTTTTGCCTATTATGCAGTGGCGGTATTGGCTATAGTACTTAATTTAGCATTAGGAATTTACCCCTCTTTTATTACGGGATTGTTTAATTAAAAATACTGTTACCTACTATAAAACAATAAAATCTCCATAATAGAGCCCAATCCATCAGAATCTGTTTTAGTGCTATTTACTTCTTAGATATATATACAAAAAGTAAACTATACTATTAATAATTTTGTAAAAATGAAATTATCTCATTTCAGAAGATTATTATTTTAATTCTGCTAGTATTTAAACAGAATTAGCTAATTTACAAGAGGTAATTATATTAAATTTTTTAAATATTATCGTAAGCTCTTAATGCAAATCAGTGCTATTGGAGTTTAGTATTACCTAAAAATGAAGGAGTTGCTGATTGTATTTCGCTTTTAGTAAATAAAAATAGTTACCATTAAACCTCCATCTATCTATTTCAAAACTGTACCACTTCTTGAACGATGCTTATAACATAGTCTTGGTTTATCAACTCGGTTTGTATAGCCCATTTTTTATCTAAAACTACTGCATCGTCTAATACATCAAGGGTGTTAAGTTCCATAAAAAAACCAACTCCCATAGCTTTTACTAATGCTTCTTTTCGTGTCCATAGTTTGTAAAACTCTAATTCAATTGTTGGCGCTGTATTTATAATTTCCCACTCTCTAGTCGTAAAATAGTTTTTATAATGGATAAGGTCAATGGATTTTACTTTTTCTATATCTACACCTATACTTCCTTTATCCGAAAATACTAAAACAGTGCAACCATCAGTATAGGCTACACTAAAATCCCTTTCTCTAGTAAAGTAGGGTTTCCCTTTTGGGGTGTACTGTATGTTATTTAAGTTGTAAACCGCGGTATCTAACTTTAAATCAAAAATTGCATCTTGTAACAGTTTTAATCCGTTAAGTCGTTGCTGTTTCTTGATTAAACTGGTATAATTTCCTATTTTTTCTTGAAATGATTCGGGCAATGACGCTATTTCATTGGCAATGAGTGCAACCTCTACTTGATTTAAGTTATATTTAAGGTATATTTTATTTAATAAATTCAACTTTGCTATAATTTTACTGATAAATAGCAACAAAAGTAAACAGTATGAGTGAATTAAGTATTGTTTTAGGCAAAACAAAACCAGAATTTCAAAAGGAAGAAACCTTAGTAACTGTTTTTAAAGAAACGGTGAACTTGCATCCCAATAAAACTGCTTTGTTTTTCAATGACCAATCTGTTACTTATTTTGAATTGGATCAATGGTCGACCGCTTTTGCCGCTTCATTACAAGCCAAAGGACTAAAGCAAGGTGATGCCTGCGTGGTTTGGTGGCACCGAAGTATTGAACTCCATGTTGCTATTTTAGCTATTCTAAAGTGTGGTGCAACCTATGTTCCTATCGATTTTGAAATGCCTCAAGACCGAGTACAAGCCGTGATGAACGACATCAAAACCTTGTATGTAATTACGTCACACCAAACAACTATTGAGGGAATTGTTGTAACCAACATACCGTTTGAAACAAAAAATGTAAACTTATACAGAGAACCAGTTTTTAGTCCAGACGATTATGCTTATGTATTATTCACTTCGGGAAGTACAGGAAAACCAAAAGGAATTCGCATCAGTCAACGAAATATTTGCCATTTAATTCGATCTGAAAATGATGTGCTGCATGTTAACTCAAATGATAAAGTGTATCAAGGGTTTTCGGTTTCGTTTGATATGTGGTGCGAAGAAACCTGGATTAGCTATTTGGTTGGTGCTTCTATATGGATTGCCGATGCCATAACTGCAAAATCTATAGATGAATTAAACAGCGTTTTGAAGGAACAAAACATTACAGTTTTGCATGCCGTACCCAGTTTGCTCGCCGTAATGGAAGATATTGGCTTGCCTAAACTTAGAATCATAAATTCGGGTGGCGAAGCCTGCAACCAGCATGTTTTAGCAAAATGGTCTGACGGAAAGCGTGACTTTTATAATTCGTATGGTCCTACTGAAACTACTGTAAGCTCTAGTTTTGCAAAGCTAAAAGCAACCGACCCAATAACTATTGGCTTGCCCTTACCCAATTATGGACTAGCAGTGGTTGATGAAAACATGAAGCCAGTAAAAATAGGGGAACATGGCGAATTAATAGTTACAGGAATAGGCGTTAGCAATGGATATTTGAATTTAGATGCTTTAACTAACGAAAAATTTCTTCCAAAAAACGAGGCTTTAAAAGAGTTGCCCGGAACGAGATTATATCGAACCGGAGATGCCACCTTTATGGATGCTGACAAAAACATTCACTTTATAGGACGGATAGACGACCAAATAAAACTAAGAGGGTATCGAATAGAACTTGGTGAAATAGAAACTTTACTAAGTGCAACAACAGGTGTACTACAAGCAGCAGTAACTATAAAAAAAGACAGTAACAATCAAGACCAGCTTACCGGATATGTGGTTTTAAACAATACTACTGTTTTTAACGAAGCCCTTATTAAAGAACAGTTGGCGCAAAAATTACCCACTTACATGGTGCCTTATGCTATTGTAAAACTTAATGAAGTTCCAAGATTGCCAAGTGGAAAAATAAATCGAAAAGCACTTCCTGTACCCGAAAGTTACTTAGCATCTCCAGAGCTTAAAGAAAACAAAATTGAAGATGGTGATGACTTTGAAACCATCATGAAGAAAATTTTGAGTAGTGTTTTTTCAAAACAAGACATCCATTTAACACAAGATTTTTTTAATGATCTCGGTGGACATTCGCTATTAGCAGCTTCATTTGTAAGCAAAATGCGCCATGAAGGTAAGGTTGCCAATGCATCATTAAAAGACATATACCAAAACCGACCTTTGAGCGAGTTAGCTCATAAATGGGAGCAAAATGCCACGACAAAAGAGAAGGCAAATACCATTTTTAATAAAATCCCATTATTACGATATTATGCCTGTTGGTTTGCACAAACTCTTGCGCTTGTTGTAATTTTTGGTTTTTTAGCAGCCGAGATTTTCATTCCATATTTGGCGTATTACTTCACCTTATTGGAACACGAGCGCCATCTTTATGCTGCTTGTGCTGCGCTTTTAATGTTTTGTTTAATTCCACCCATCTATATTCTATTGGGGATTTTAGTAAAATGGTTGGTCATCGGAAAATACAAAGAGGGAACTTATCCGTTGTGGGGAACTTACTATTTCAGATGGTGGTTTGTGAATACGTTTCAGCGAATAGTACCCACTCAATTCATGAACGGAACGCCTTTATACCCCAATTACCTTAGGTTACTTGGTGCAAAAGTAGCATCAGATGCTCAGTTAAGTTCGCTTACTATGGGTGCTTCAGATTTAGTAAGTATTGGTGCTGATGTATGTGTTAGTTCTAATGTGGTTTTTGATAATGTGACAGTTGAAAATGGCTTGTTGAAATTAACATCAATTAAAGTTGGAAATCACGCTTATCTTGGCAGTAGCTCTATTATTTGTGGGAACACGGTTATGGAAGATTGGAGCGAACTTCAAGACTTAAGTTGTTTACAAGAAAATAAAACCATTCCCTACGCTGAAGTATGGAAAGGAAGTCCGGCTGCACTAAACTTTAAAAGAAAAGAAAACGAATTTACCCAGCCATTACCTGTTACAACTGCAACCTTAAATAAATATAAATTGCTTTACACGGCTTTATTATTACTATTTCCGTTCTTTATTTTATTGCCTCTCATCCCAACTATAATAATCATAAGCGAATTAGATAATGCAGCAGGCGATTTTGAATTTGGTTATTTATGGGTCACTCCACTATTAACTATAGCTTACATAGTATTATTTATACTGGAAACCGTCGTAGTATCTCGATGGTTACAACGGGATGTAAAACCAGGAGTTTATCCAGTTTACAGTTGGTTTTATATCAAAAAATGGTTGGTAGATCAATTGAATTCTATATCATTAATTGTATTACATCCTATTTATGCAACCATCTTCATAACTCCCTATTTCAGAGCCTTTGGTGCAAAAGTAGGAGATAAAACCGAGATCTCTACCGCTAGTAATGTTACCTATCCTTTAGTGGAAATTGGCGAACGTTCTTTCATTGCCGACTCCGTAACGCTTGGCGAAGCTGACGTGAGGGGACAACAACTACTATTAGATAAAACAGTAATTGAAAACAATAGTTTTGTAGGAAATAGTGCTCTAGTACCACAAGGATATCACTTAGGGAGCAACATGCTAATTGGAGTTTTAAGCGTACCGCCTACTGCGTCTCAATTAGAAAAAGAGGACCTAAAAGATTGGTTTGGTTCACCAGCTATAGCAATTCCAAAACGGCAAGAAAGCCAAGCCTTCGACGATTCTAAAACCTTTTCACCCACTAAAAAAATTATCTTTTACAGAGGGGTTGTAGAATTTATTAGAATCATTTTACCACAAACAATTATTTTAATCTCTAGTATTTATTTTATTGCTTACACCAGTGAGTTGTTGTACAATGAATCTATATGGAAAATTCTAACTCAATTGCCTTTCTATTATTTGTTCTTTATGGGATTTCCTGTTTTCCTGATAACTGTAATTTTAAAATGGTTGCTTGTAGGGAAATACAAAGCCACTAACATCCCAATGTGGAACATAAAAGTATGGCTTAGCGAATTAATAACCTCAACCTATGAGGCATTAGCAATCCCTTTTCTGTTAGAATACCTAAAAGGAACTCCATGGTTGCCCTTATTACTTAAATTCTATGGCGTTAAAACAGGCAAAAGAATATTTTTAAATACTGCCGATTTTACCGAATTTGACATGGTAACTTTAGCAGATGATGTAGCTTTAAACGAAGATTCAGGAGCACAAACCCATCTGTTTGAAGACCGTGTAATGAAAATAGGAACCGTGTACATTGGTAATAGAGTATCCATTGGTTCACGCACCATTATATTATATGACACCCATATAGAAGATGATGTAAAAATCGAACCCCTATCGCTAGTCATGAAAGGCGAAACAATACAAAAAAATACCAGTTGGGGTGGTAGTCCCATTAGCAAAATTTAAAAACCAAAAAATTATTAATCTATGAAAACAATTCTAACCTTACTCACACTTACAATTAGTTTACATTTAGTAGCTCAAGATAATAATCAAATCAGGACTGACACAAACAAAACCAAAGACCTTTTACAGGCAAAAGATTCTATAATTACTATTGATACTCTTGCGGTAAACCCAGATGACAAAAGTTATTTCAAAGCACAAATGAGCTTTACTTCAAATTATTCCTATTATGGTCGCACCAATGTAAATGCAATTCCTTATTTGGCACCCTATTTGGGCTACTTCAACAAAAATGGCTTTTTTGTGAGCACCAGCTTATATTATTCCTTAACTAATCAAAGTAAAATTGAAACTTACATGATTGACATCGGTTATGATTACGAAGTAAATAAAAAATTAACCCTTGGTGCTTTTGCCAATAAAACCAATTATAATAATTCTAGTAGTATTGTTTCAAGTTCGGTAAAAGGATTTGTAGGCGGATATATAGATTATGATTTCAACTATTTTGAAATTACGCTCGATAGTGAGGTGCTGTTAAGTAAAAAAGCCGATTTAAATTTTACTCCAACCCTTTACAGAGAATTTGAAATGCTCAAAAACAAGTCATTAAAGATAACACCAACGGTACTGGCTAATTTTAGTTCCCTACATTATTATGAAGACTACAGCAACAAAAAAATAAAGAAAAATTCCATTTCACAAACATCCACATCAGTAGAAACTGTAGTAAACAATAACCGATTTACTCTTTTAGACTACGAATTCTCAGTCCCAGTTGAGTATAAACTCCATAACTTTGTGTTTTTTGCAACGCCGTTGTTTGCTATACCAATACATCCTGTTTACACCACCAGTACGTATACCCTTCATACCGCTAACGGAGTTCAAATAGGAAATCCAATTACCGTTGACAGCACAGAAGCCTCTGAACTAAATCTAAAAAATAAGTTTTTTGTGGAAGTTGGATTGTATTATAAGTTTTAAGATAGTACTATTTCTTGCATTGTAAAAAAACAATAGGAAAGAAATTAGAGAAATAGAGGTCTGGATATACTAATTTAGCTCTGAAAAGTGTTCTTTTTAGCACTGCGCATCGCAAATGTCTCGTGTCTTTGCACTTTGTTATCTTTACTAATTTTAATCTTTATCAAATAAAAAAAATTCCGCAAAGTCAGGAGACATTTGCAGAGCTTTCCATAGGAACTCTTTGCGGAGCTGGTGGGCTTTCCATAGGAACTCTTTGCGAAGCTAGATTTTTATTGTTTATGCTCTATTAATAATTTTTCTCGTTCTTTAAAAATCTTATCTCTATTTTTATTTGCAATAAAAACAAATATTAAAGCTAATAAAACTATAAAAAAAATAATTATATAGCCTCCCTTTTTACCATTTTTAAAATCGTAGTTTAAGAACTTTTTATCTTTTATGAAAAAATAATAATTTAATAAACCTATAAATATCAAACATAATAAAACTGAAATTTTATTAGGTAAAATATAATCAAGAATTTTAAAGAAATAAAAATCAATATATAATATTAAAACAAGTAGAATAAAATACAATATTAGTGTAGAAACTAATACAGTTGAATATTTTGACAATCCATCAGATTCTTTATAATCGTTTCTATAATAGTTAAATATTCTAAACAATAAATAATTATATAATTTCATGGTTTTTTATGGTTTTTTAAATAATGTTTTACCCGATAGCGCGGATTTGCAACCGTTCCGATAGCGCGGATTTGCAATCCGTGCCCACAATCTATATCAAAACAAATCTAACAAAATAACTTCTAAATCATTCTCTAATCCTGCGTAATTTCTGGCAGAACTTAAATAATAATCTTCAGGCAAAGAAACGGTTTTATCTTTCACAGGATTGTTATGAATATACGCAACTTTTTGTTTTATAAACCAATTAGTTTCTACAAGCTCGGCATTATAACCATCTTGCCATACTTTAAAGTTTTGTTCTCTTTTTAAATGTTCGCATGCTTTTTGAAAATAATTTAACATCCATTCTCTTCTACTTTCAGGTTCTTCAATACATGATTGGAGAATTTTTTTGGAAGTAAATTTCTTAAAGTCTCTAATAACATCCGATAGAATAAATCCATTGGTTGCTTTACATAATAAATGAACGTGGCTACTCATAACAACATAGGCATAAATTTCTAATCCTTTGTT